>JAXDQG010000214.1:0-4344 GCA_034667945.1 Acidimicrobiia bacterium
ATCAGGTCGTCATTGTGCACCCATTGCCCGAAGGAGGTGGGACCGGCGAGCCGAGGATAGGAGCGCAGCTTCACTCCTGTGAATCCGACCAGCAGTTTGGAGCTCGCGTCGCTGTAACCGTGAAAAAACCAGTCCTGTCCGTCGCGGATGAACTCTTGGAGGAACTGCTCCCCCCGTTGAATGTGGCCATTATCGCGAAAGAGCTCAATGGCTTGTTGCGCGTCTCGCAGGAGGACCGTGCTTCGCTCACCGCTCGTTCGCACGAGCGCGGCATCCGAAGCCTTCAGCACGACCGGAAGGCCCACTGCATCGAGGAACTCCAGCAGCTGCTCTTCGGAGCGCGGCGTGGCGGAGCGCACCGTGGGCATGCGAAGCTTTGCAATCGTACATGCCAATGCCAACTTATCCGCCACAGATTCGATGACCGACGGCTCGGTTGCCGTCACCAGAAACCGGTCTTGCAAGCGCTCGCGCTGTCGCGCTATGAACAACGCCGCCTCGTCATCTGTGGGAATGATCACCGTGGGCTTGCCGATCGAATCCGAGAAAGCTTCGAGCCGCTGGAGAATAGATGCGGTGTCACACGGGCTCACTACCCACACCATCGGCGTGCCCAGGTGACGCGACCTGGCCACTGGCGTGAAGAAGTCCTCGTGGTTGGCGTACACGGGTATGCCCGCGCGGTGAAGGCTGCGGACCACACCGAGGCCGCCGTGGTGAACCGGATAACGCCCCATTTTGAACACCAGGGTGGGGACGTTCCTATCGAAGTTGTTGTCCGAGATCCTCACAGTTGGGCCCACGCCGTCTCTCGCCGTGTGACCCGTACAAGCGTCTTCAGAGCTATCAGGAACCTCCTCCCGTCTGTCGCCTGCCGCGAAAGGAGGGCGAGCTATCCCCATTCGCCAGCTGGCGATTCGACACAGCCATCGTATCGCCGAGAAATATGAGCTCTTCATCTCGGATGCCGTCGCCTTCTGCATCAAGACCTTCGTTGAGGGACTGCTGGGTGTTTCCATCAACGATGGCAGCAGAACTACGTGATGGGCCGAGCTCGAAGTCGGCAATGACAACTCCCAACACTTGGGCATCGACGGCGCCAACGCGGCGGAGCGCTTCGCTCAACTGGGAAGGGTTCGAGCCGTCCGTCAAAACAAGGCAAGCCCCGCTCAACGAGGCGACAGAGGTTGCTCCGCCGCCCAAGCGCATTGAAGGTGCGAGTATCAAGGTCACGTCGTAGTAATCGTCCAAATCGGCGAGCACTCGGGTGAGACGTAACGATGTCAGCTCTGGAGCGCTGACGCCGGTCTCGAGAATGTCGAGGAAAGGATCGCTGGTGCTGCGCAGACCTGCTACTTCGGCGCCTGCGTGACGGTCCTGGAGGTCTGTCGGCTTGCACCAGGTCGAAGGTGCATGGTCGTCGATCCAGCCATCGGGAACCACAAGGAGAGTTCGCAAGCCATCGCTCTTGGCAATCTCCGCGAAATTGATGGCCACGAGACAAGTGATGCCTTCGTTCTGTGTCGACATGACACTGAGACGACGTCCGCCGTGAGCCATCAGGCGATGCGATACCAAGGCAAAGAGCTCGCGAAGCTCCGCGCCGAGCGTGCGGTGCCGATCGCCATCGACCAGAAGCTCATTTCGTGGGAGCGCCTCGGGCGGACGGGACAATGTTCCGAGTGACAGGTCAGCGGGAACGCTGTCGTTCAGACGCTGCCGCCTGCCCTTCCAACCATAGGCGGCGCTGAGACCAAGAAGCCCGCCTGCTGCCGCACCGGCCATCGCGCCCGACAACGCCTGTGAGGCCGTCGGAGCGACCCGGGCCGGCATGGCCAAAACGATGTTGTCCCGGCCGAGCGATCTCTCACTTTCCACGTCGGCTCGTTGTCCGAGAACCGTCGTGTAGCGGGCCGCGAGGGCCAGACCAAGTGACTGATCGTTCCCAGTCCGGGCGCCTGCCATTGCGGACTGCAACTGAGCCAATTCGGCGTCCAGGGCAACCAGCCGCTTTCGCAGGAGATCGTCTCGCGTACGGGTTCGCTGGTCAAAGTAAATGTCCGTCAGGGCCGCGGCCGTTCGTCGCGCGACGTCATCGCTGCTCGCTCGGGCCTTCACCGTGATGACGTCGGCTTTGTTGCCGCCAGTGATCGTAAGTCTGTTCGAAAGTTCCTCCGCGCTTCCAAGCCCGATGCGCTGCCTGACGCCGTCCAGGATTTCCCCGCTGCGCAGGACTTCGAGTTCGGAGGAGATGAGCCGGGCGGGATCTGAAGAGGATTGGGCCGGCCCGGGCACCAGACCCTCCAGCGGATCGGGCGGATTCACCCGGATCAACGCGACGGCGACATGGTCCGCGCCCGCCAGGCGGGGGCTGAGCAGTTGACCGCCCACGCCGCCCAACACAACCGGAACAAGGATCAGCGGCCAACGTCTCAGGATCCGTCGGACAATCGCTCGAAGGTCCATGGGTTGCCTCTCCATCTGTCGCGCTCCGCGTGGCGCGAGTCGCGCGGTCTTCGGGGATGTTGGGTAGCGCTCGAACGCCCGCCAGCAGGCACGGAACGACACTGCAGTGGTGACCACCAGGCTGGCGACGAGACCTATTGCAGCCCCCCGACCGGCGCCGCGGCTGGCTCCCACGCCGACTGCCACCAGCGTGAGCGGGGCCATCGCGATCCGGACCCTTCCGCTCGTGCCTGTGCGCTCGATGGAACGCAGACCGACACTGCTCGCCTGAAGGACGCCGAGGATGGCGAGGACGGCACCAACCGGGAGCACCAGCGGACGGGCCACCGCCCAGGTGGTGCCAATCAGCGCGCGACCCACGTGGTCGGGGATGATCAGCGCCAGGCCGGTCATCAACGCCGCCGCCACGAACAGCGTGCCGGCGTAGACCAGAACAGCCAGCTTCAGCCGACCTCGTGACGATCGGCGCAGGCGAACCATCTCCGGCAGGACGGCGAACGGGCTCCCCTGCAATAACAACGTATAACCGGACAGGACCGTGCTGGCCCCGCGATATGAGGCCACCTCGGTGAGCCCGGCGATTCCACCGATCAGATACACGGGGATCTGGTCGGTCGCGATTACGCCAGCACATTCGAGCAACAACCCGCGCGAAAGATCAGAGAGGCTGCGCACGCACTTCCACGCCCCCCGAAACCGGAGATGCGTTCCTGTTTGAACGAAGCCAAACAGTGCCGAGGCCGTCGCACCGGCCGCCCACGCGGCCACTACCACGCCGGGTGACCACTTCGTCGTGATGCCAGCCGCCAGCAAGACGGCTCCTTGCGTCAGCACCCACACAAGGTCGTTGGCGAACGCTCGCCGACAGCGTCCCCCGGCCACGAGGATCTGCCGCCACGCATCCTGCAGCATGACGGCGGGGATGGCACACGCCATCAATGCGATCAGCCATCTCCCGCTGGAAACCCGCGCGACGATGCAGAGCAGGACCAGGGCTGTCGCAAACCCGGCGAACAACACCGTCCCGACCAGCTTGCGGGAGGCATCGAGAAAGGCCGCGTCCTCACGAACGCCGAACCGAATCGTGAAGGGTTGGGTCACGACCGTTCGTACAAGGGTCAAGCTGGTGAGCAGAGCCACGAGCACCAAGGAGAAGCGGCCGAACTCCGCGGGCGAACTCGACCGTGCAACGAGAACTGTCATCGAGAAGTTCGTGCCGCTCGAAAGGATCTGGTCCGCGAACGCCCAGGCGAGTCGGTTCAGCACCGAGTCGGCCGCTCGCCCCGTTGGCGCCGCCCGCGATCGCGCCAACCTCATGTCGGCCTCATGAAGCGCCGAGCCGAGGCCCCTCGGCCGTCCGCACCGGTGACTGGCGGCCCTCCCTCTTGCAGCCATGCCGGCGGAGCACGCCCGGACTGCCGGCATGGAGGACATGTCTGCGGCTGAGCGCCGGGGCTAGAGGCCGGGCCTTGACAACCCGCACCATCGCCTCCTCAAAGCGCTGGCGAAAAGCATCGGCCGTGAAGTTCTCCAGAAACCGAGCCTGAGCCGCCACCGCCATCTGCCGACGTCGTGACTCGCACGTCAGAAGCTCGAATAGCGCATCTGCAACACCATCATGGTCACCAGCATCGACGAGCACCCCTGTCACGCCGTCATCGACGAGCGAGGCCATACCGCGCGTGCGCGTCGTAATGATCGGAAGCCCCGCCGCCAGCGCCTCCAGCACAACTAATGGTGCAGCGTCGCCCAGAGTGGGATAACAGAACACATCAGCATCACCGTAGGCCGCCCATTTCTCCTCACCGTAACGAGGCCCCAGAAAGCGTACAACATGGCCCACACCCAGCTCGGAGGCCAGCCGTTGCAGTTCCGTCA
>JAXDQG010000215.1:0-6957 GCA_034667945.1 Acidimicrobiia bacterium
CTCGATCCGTCAGGCGGTCGGGATCACCCGACCACGTGGCCGTGTTGTGCTGGTGGGTATGCCGGCCAACGTGCATCTCGAGCTCACGGCGCTCTGGCACCGCGAGACCGAGTTGGTCGGCGCCTACACCTACTGCACCGAGCGGCTGCCCAGCGGAGCGCGGGCCACGTCGTTCCAGGTCGCGCTGGAGATGGCCCAGCAGGTCGAGCTGGGCATGCTCGTCTCGGCCGCTTACCCGCTCGACCGCTATGTCGATGCGATCCGCCACGCCGCCCACGCCGGCCAGCGGGACAGCGTCAAGGTCTGCTTCGATCTGCGGGACGAGAAGCATCGTCCCTGACACCAGGCGACGTTGGCGAACGCGCAATGGGGCGGGCCCGAAGGCCCGCCCCATGAGATCCAGCGGATCAGCGCTCTTCGCGGAACACGACGTGCCGGCGTAGGACGGGGTCGTACTTCTTCAACTCGATGCGCTCACGGGTGTTGGTGCGGTTCTTGCGGGTGACGTAGGTGTACCCGGAACCCTCCGTGGAGCGCAGCTTGATGATCGGGCGCTTCTCGTTGCTCTTGGCCATGAGGCTGCCTCCTCGATCAGTACTTCTCGCCGCGGGTGCGCATCTCGGCCAGGACGGCCTCGATGCCCTTCTTGTTGATGGTCTTGATTCCCTTCGCGCTCACCCTCAGGGTGATCCACCGGCGCTCACTGGGGACCCAGAAACGCTGCTTCTGGATGTTGGGGTCCCAACGGCGACGGGTCTTGCGATGGGAGTGCGAAATGGTGTTGCCGAAGCTGGGCTTGCGCCCGGTCACCTGGCAGATCTTGGACATGGCAGTTGACTCGCTCGTTCACGGGTGACAGGCGCGACCACGCCCGACAGACTGGCGGGACATCTTAACCCGCTCTCCGCCGGCTAGGACAGCTCGGGCTCGCGCTTGCCCCACGTGGGAGGTCCGGCCGGGGGTGCGCTGGGCCAGCCTGCGGGGGGGCCGGTCGGCGGCGCCGGTGGAGAACCCACCCCTCCGGTTGGTGCCGACCCCGCCCCTCCCGAGGACCCCGCCGGCGAGTCGGAAGGATCTCGCGGGTGGGTCGACGAGTTGGCCACCATCGCGCCCACGAGGACCGGCTGCTCCGCTCGGGGCAGCGTATGACTCAGGCGACCCTGCGTCAGGTGGGCCTCGCGGGCGGCCGTCAGGAACTCGATGATCTCCTGACGGAAGCGCTCGGTGTGGTAATAGGCGCCGTCAAGCGTTGGCCCCTGCTCGCCCTGGTAGATCGCGTCTATGTCCTCGCCGGTGATCGTGCGGTGCTCCTGCAGCGCATGGGCGATCGAGATCACGAACCAGCGGTTGTCGTCGAGCAACTTCTGGGCGCGCAGGTAGAGCTCCTGCAGCTTGGCCTCGACGGCGGCATCGAACTCGTTGCGGCGGGCCTGGCTGACGTCGTCGGCCGAGCTGCCTATGCCCGCCAGCGCCGGGTCGGGAACGTGCGACGTCAGGCTGAGGCCCATGCCGGAGCGCGAGAGCATGCCCCGAACCAGTTGTGTGGAACCGCGCAGGTCGCCGCCGACCCCAATCGAATTGTCGCCACCGAAGAACATGCGCTCGCCCGCCAGCGAGGCCAGCAACAACATGACGTCGAGCTCGATCTCGTCCCGCCAGCTGAACTTGCGCTCTTCGACGGCCACCTGGCTGACAAAGCCGCCGACATCGCCCCGCTGCTCGATGGTGGCGATGTCGATGACGCGCCGCCGATGCAGCAGGTACGCAGCCACCGCATGAGCGGCCTCGTGGATGGCCGACTCGTGCTGCTCGAGCTCGGTGGGCGCCACGCCGTCGGCCAGGCCGTGCACCTTGAACGCTTTGGCCTCGAGCACGTCGGGCCACGTGATCGTGTCGCGGCCCTCGCGGATGGCGATGATGAGGGACTCGTTGACGATGTCCTTGATGACGGCACCGCTGGCCCGGGGTGACATGGTCGCCAGCCGCTCGATCTGCTCGTCGGTCAGCTCGTGACGCACCTTGTTGAAGTACCCGTTGAAGGTCCTGATCCGGCCCTCCAGCGTCGGATAGTCCACCTTGTAGATGCGATCGATACGGCCCGGCCGCAACAATGCCTGGTCGAGCGCATCCGGCAGGTTGGTGGCCATCATCACGAGGATCCGGTACTTGGGCGGCTGCTTGGGGCGCATGCAGAGGAACGCTCGCAGCCGCCGGCTGACGACTCCCCGCGGCTTGGACAGACCTGACATCTCGGTCAAGAGCGCCTGCAGGGTGCCCATGCCGCCGCCACCGCCGTTGAGGCCGCCCATCACGATGCGGCTGACGAAGTTCCCCCGAGGTGCGTCGGCCGCCGCTTGCTCAGCCAGGCGGGCGAGATCGTCCTGGACGCCATCGAGTGCGGCCCGGGAGCTGGTGAAGTGCAAGCCGTTGCACGACCGTATGGCGGCGAACGCCTGCAGATCCCCGAGGCCGACCTGTCCCCGGCCGGCCACTGCACCGCCACCGCGATTGCCGAGCGAATCGGCTTCGTCGAAGAAGACGATCACGCCGCCGTAGCGCAGGGCCAGTTTGCGGAGTCGGCGGAAAAGTCCTTTGACCTTCAGGATGCCGACACCCATGAACATGTTGATGAAGGCACCGGGGTCGACGAACACATACGGCCGACCGGTCTCACCGGCGACCGCTTCGGCCATGAGGGTCTTGCCGGTGCCGGGAGGCCCCCACAGCAGCATGCCGCCGGGCACATGACCGCCCTTGTGCTCGATCTCCTCCGGCCTCTCGAGGAGGAGGATGTTCTCCTTCACCTTCTCGAGCACCTTGTCCTGGCCCCAGACGTCACTGAAGCGAGTCTTGATGTCCTGCGGCATGTAGGTGTCAACGCCGCCCTTTGACAGGAACCAGAAAATCAGGACGAATTGCCCGACGGAAATCACGAGCAGATAGAAGAGCGAGAAGAACCAGGGCATCTGCCCGGTGCCGAAAGGATTGTTCCAGAGTCGGCCCGGGGCCTCCACCAGGGCCTCGAGGAAGGAGACGTGCCACATGGCCGAGAAGAGCAGCAGGATCAGGGTCGACCACACCAACACCCGGAACAAACGCGCGAGCCGATAGCGGAGCCACGGGTTCAGGCGGCTCATGCGCCGTTCCCACGCAAGCCAAAGGTGATTTTCCCAGAACTGGTGATAGCGGGCCGATCGCTCACTGATGAGGAAGTGCAGCTGCCTCAGGGCCTCGATGGCGGCAATCACAAAGACCACGCTCTTGGCGCGGACCACATCGCGCAGAGCGTCGCCCCACGACATTATGGGGACGGCACCGTGCTTCACAGCCACGGACAAACTGAAGTACGCGGCCAGGAAGATCAGGATCTTTGCCCGGTCCCAGAACATGAGGGGATGTCGGGTCTTGGGCTCACGTGTGTCGGCGACCGGCTCGTGAATCGGACCGGTCGGGGTGCGCCCGAATTCGGGCATCGGCACCGTCATGGCTTCTTCACCTTCCAGGAGGAGGCGATCGCGTCAGCTGCCGCTCGATCGCGCATGTAGCACTCGGACTGGCACCGCATGGTCAAGCTGAACACACGCCCTTGCGAGTCGTCGAACAACATCGAGTTGTCGACCGTCACCCAATCGGGATCGCCACTTTCTTTGATGTTGACGTTGGCCACGACCCGGGCGCCGCTCAGTCCAGATTCAGACGTCAATGGGCTGTATGACACCAACTCGACGCGCGCAGTCAGCTGGTCGGGCGGATAGACCGGGTCGACTCCGAAGAACATGTCGGCGCGCAGTGAAGAAAGCGAGCGCTGCTCGCGGTAGTAATTCGACAACCGGAAGATCTGCGCCTCGCCCTCGAGATTCGTGGGGACGCCCTGGCTGTCGACAGCCGGCGTGCCATTCGCCGCATTGGTGAACCCGACGTGCCAGGTGCTCTCGATGCCGGCGGGCAAGCCTTCCGGGCGGCCGGCCTTGTCCTTCTCGGTGAGGCTGGCATAGGTCCACTCCGACGGGACCTTGAAGAAATTGCCCTCTGTGCGATTCGAGACGTAGCGATAGTCGGGTCGTCCACATGCGGCGAAGCTGCCAAGGACGGCCACCGTGACGGCAAGACTCGACACGCGCCGGAACAACCCGCGGCCTCGTCTCGTGTGATGGCGCCAGAGTCGTCCCCTCTGCACCCCTGCCTCCTCGCCATACCTACTGGGCCGGTTATGGAAAGGTATCGCTGCGGAAGGCCGCGCTGCTCCTCGAAGTGAGATGAGGTAAATCCCGTCGACCTGCGCCGGCCCCAATATCGCATTCGGGCTCCGTGGCGCGACTGGGTCGACCGGCCCGGTGGCTGCCCTAGGCTGACGACGCCATGGGCGACCCCGGCGATCTCCTACCGGAGAGATACGACGAGCTCGTCGACAACAGCGGCGAGCTCGACGTGTTCTGCTCGTCGACGGACTGGATCGTGCCGGCACATCTGACATGGGGACCGCGGGACCTGCTGGTGGCCGCCGATGACGGCGCAGGGTTGGCGCTGGCCCGAATGGCCACGACCTGGGGCGGCCCGGTGCTGTGCGGGCTCGATCCGGTGTGGGGGTTCGCCTGTCCGGTCATCGGAGTTGACCCGCGCAGTGGCGCGGAGCTGACCGCCCGCGTGCTCGGGCGTCGGGGTGTCCATTGGGACGCGGCCCTGCTCACGGGCCTGCTGCCGGGTTCCCGCCGGGAGGCGTGTCTGGTGGAACTCCTTGGAAGTCGTTACCGGCTGCGGCAGGGCCCGGCCATGACCCGCTGTCTGGCGGACTTGGGCGAAGGGCTCGACCGGTTCCTGGCACGCCGCTCCGCCAGCTTTCGCCGGAACCTCCGCCAGGCCGAGCGGCGCTGGCAGAGTCTCGCGTTGGATGTGGAGTTGGTGTGCGGAGGCGGCACGGAGGTGATCGACCGGTGCGTCGCCATCGAGCGACGCAGCTGGAAGGGTGCCGAGGCGGCGGGGCTGACCGACTCCACGTTCGCGGCCTTCTACCGGGCCATGGCCTCGCGCCTCGAAGGTGAGGGACGGTTGCGGGCCGGCTTCGCCCGTCATGAGGGCTGCGATGTCGGGTTCATTCTCGGTGCGGTACGCGGGGGACGGTATCGAGGACTGCAGCTGAGCTACGACGACCGCTACGCCCGGTGCTCCGTGGGCAACGTGTTGCAGCTTCGGCAGATGGCCGCCCTGATCGGCGAGGGTGTCGTCGAGTACGACCTCGGCATGGACATGGCTTACAAGCTGCTGTGGTCCGACCGCGAGCTGACGACCCGCACACTGGTGGTGGTTCGGCGCTGACCCCGACCCGATGGCCGTTCGCGGGCGCTAGCGTCCCGCGCCATGAAGGACACCCTGGCCCCGGGCCTCGAGCAGAGCGAGACCGTGGAGGTCACGCCCGAGATGTCGCCGCCCCACCTCTCGGCGCTCGTCCTCTCCACGCCGTCGATGATCCAGTTGATGGAGGTGACCAGCCTGCAGATGGTCAAGCCCCATCTCGACGACAACGAGACGACCGTGGGGACGCATGTGTGCGTCTCGCATGTGGGGGGTGCGGCCGCGGGCGAGCAGGTCACCATCACCTCCCGGCTGTCGGAAGTAGCCAAGCGGCGGCTCACCTTCGAGGTGTCGGCTCATTGCGGTGATCGGCTGCTGGGCGAGGGGACGCACCAGCGCGCCGTGGTGGACGCTTCGCGCTTCGGCTGACCATCGTCTACTGCCCCGTGCCGACAAGGGGCCTTTTGCCACCCCGTGTGGCCGTCCGGCCACGCCAAGTCTATTTTCGTTGGCCCTGGGGGCGCACCGAATTCGGCACCGGTACAGCGAATCGACGTCGAATCGATGTACCAGGCGCCGAAATTCGATGTTGTCAGACGCGCCCCTGCCGCAATTCGGCGTCGCCCGGACCAAGCAGTTGTTCAGGTCGAAAAGGGCGGCCCAAGACCCTCTCAGCTCTCCGGCGCCGCGAAGAACTGCTGGCCGGAGATGGAGGTAACGGCCTCGACCGCCAGCCCCAGATGCAGGTCGTCGAGCATCGCCCGCTTCAGTGGCCGGGTGAGCACGTAACGGGTGTTGCGCAGCAGCACCGGGTTCAGCTTGGCCAGGTTGCCGGCCAGCTCGTAGGCCCGGGCCATCAGCTTGTCGGCCGGCAGCACCTCACCGACCACCCCCAGCTGCTTGGCTTCGGCCGCGTGGATCTTCTCGCCTGTGAGCAGGAAGTACCGACCCCGATTCGGCCCGAGCAGCAGCGGCCAGACCACCTGCATGCTGTCGCCGGGCACCAGCCCACCCGGGAAGTGCGGCGCATCCTGGAAGTACGCGTGCTCGGCCGCCAAGACGATGTCGGCCAGCACGGCCAACTCGGAATGCACACTCACCGGGCCGTTCACCGCGGCGATCACCGGCACCTCGATGTCGAGCAGCTGCATCACCAGTCGCAGCCCCTCGAAGATCGTCCGGTCCCAGGCCATGGCGCTCATGCCACCTTGCGCCATGCCCTCGGAGCCACCTTCGAACAACCCGATGAACGTGTCGCCGGTGCCGGTCAGCACGACCACGCGGTTCTTCCGATCCGACGCCACCGCGGCAAACAGCTCGGGCAGCTCCCGATGCGGACGGCCGCCCCACATCAGTGAGTCGCCGTGGCGGTTGTGCATACGGATGGTGAGCACTCCCGCCTCGTCACGGTCGACGGTGGCGGTGCTGTAGCGATCCTTGTATTCCTCGAGTTCCATGAATTCCCCCTGTTCGTGGTAGGTCTACATCGGTTCTCCCCCGGCAGCGATCAGCGATCAGCGATCAGCCGCCCTCACGGCCGGGGAGCGGTCAGCCGGCGGCCCGCCCCGCCGCCAAGAGCCGCTCTGCGGTGGCAACCCCCAGCAACGTGTCGTCCGCATCCACCACCGCCAGTTCGCCCCGGGGTGTCAGCAACAGGCAGGCCAGGGC
>JAXDQG010000216.1:0-4964 GCA_034667945.1 Acidimicrobiia bacterium
TCTTCCCGGCCGAGGAAACTTGGTCCGGGACGGCGGGTGGCCGAACTGTGATCCCGCCGGGGATCCCGAAGGCGGTTCGAGCATCGAGAATGGCGGGAGAGTGGACATGGATGTGGCGGTGCAGCAACGCGGGCGTCGCCGCTGGGCTCGGCGGACAGGACGGTCGGCACCGGATCGACTCAGTGGCCTGGTGGCAGACCTCGAAGTCCCGGCATGCGTCGTAGACGCACAGGGCTTCGTCGTCGCTGCCAACAGTTCCCTCAAGACCTTGCTCGGCTTCGAGAACGACGATCTCGCGGGCCGGCCGCTCAGCGCAGCGGCGGACAGCTACTTCCAACGCGATGCCATGGGCGCGCTCTTCCAGGCGCAGTCCGACCGTCATCAGGTGACGGCGCGCAGTGTGCACCGCATCACCAGCGAGGCGTTGTGGACCCGGTGGGACTTCTCGCTGATCCGCGACGCCAAGGGCCGGCCCGAGGTGGCACTCGGCCTGGTCGAAGACCTCACGGGGCGCATCCATGCCGACAGCCACGTGCGCATCCTGCAGTACCTCATCGCTGCCGCCGGCCGGGCACGTGACACCGAGGAGCTGCTCCGGGCTGCAGTGCAGGTGATCTGCCACTTCACCGGCTGTGACCTGGGCCAGATCTGGATTCCCGAGGGCGACGTGCTGGTGTGCAGCCCACTGCACTACTCGCATGGCTACGCGCTCGAGGGCGTGCGGCGGGCCAGCCAGGGGGCCACCCAGCGGGCGGGTGAAGGCCTGCCTGGCGCCGCCTGGATCAGCGACGAGGCTGCGGTCTCCGAGCGGGTCGACGACGACATGGCGTCCGATCGGGCAGCTCCGCTGTGGCGGGCCGGTGTGCTCGAGGTGGTGGCCGTCCCGATCAAGACGGTCTCCGGCGTCGTGGCGGTCTTCGAGTTGTTCGTCACGAGCGATCGGGCCGCCTTCGATCGCATCTCGCTGATCAGCAAGGTCGCCATCGAGCTGGGCCAGCTGCTCGAGCGCCGCACCCTGAACGACGCCCTCCGTCTGTCGGAGGAGCGCTTCCGCTCGGTGGCCGACTCCGCCGTCGACGCCATCGTCTCCGCCGACAGCGACGGCTGCGTGCTCACCTGGAACCGGGGCGCCGAGCAGATGTTCGGCTGGAAGGCCGAAGAAGTCGCCGGCCGCCACCTCACGGTCATCATCCCCGAGCGCTTCCGCAGCGCCCATGTCGCCGGCCTCGCCCGCGTGGCCGCCAGCGGCAACTCCAAGTTGGCCGGCACGGTGGTGGAGCTCTCCGCCGTCCACCGCGACGGGCACGAGTTCCCCATCGAGCTCTCCATCGGCATGTGGGAGGCGCACGGCGCCCGCGGCTTCTCCGGCGTCATCCGGGACATCTCCGAGCGCAAGCAGGCCCAGGATGCGGTCGCCCAGGCCGCACGCGAGGTGGAGCGCACGAACGCTGAGCTCGAGACGCTCATCTACACCGCCTCGCACGACCTGAAAAGCCCCATGGTCTCGGTGCTGGGCTATCTCGATTACCTCAAGGTGGACTACGGCGAGCAGCTGGGCGACGAGGGTGGCCGCTATCTCCAGCGCATGACCGACTGCACGCTGTACATGCAGCGCCTCATCAGCGACTTGATGGAGCTGTCCCGAGTCGGACGGCTCGAGGCCAACATCGTCGACCTCGACCTGCAGTCGCTCGCCGAGACCCTCGTCGACGAGATCGGTGCTGCCCACCCCGACGTCACCTTCCACGTCCGCGGCCTTCCGGTGATCTCGGCCGATCCACTGGCGTTCAGGCAGCTCCTGACCAACCTGGTCGAGAACGCGGTGGTGCACGGGAAGCGGCGGGATCTGACGGTTCTCATCTCCAGTCGGGTGCTGGCCGATCAGTCCGTCGAGCTCCTGGTGCGCGACAACGGACAAGGGATCCCGCCGCAGTATCGCGAGCTGGTCTTCGGCGTATTCGAGCGCCTCGACGGCGCCTCCGGTGGGCCTCGATCCGGCACGGGTATGGGCCTGGCCATCTGCAAGAAGATCACCGAGCAGTTCGGCGGACAAATCTCGATCGCCGGCACCAGCGGCACCGAGGTGCGGGTGCTGCTCCCCGCGGCGATGATCCGGCATCTGCACCCGGCCGCTATCTCTCCGGCGGCGACAGTCGTCGATGTGCTGGCAGGAACGACCAACGGTAAGGAGGTTCCGGCATGAGCCGCCTGCGCATGCTGCTGGTCGAGGACGACGAGGATCACGTGTTCCTCATTCGCCGGGCGTTGCGCGACCTCGACGACATCGAGGTCGATCTCGACGTGATCGGTGACGGCGAAGATGCCATCCGTCAGCTGTCCTTCCAGCAGGATCTCCATGCCGAGGCACAACCGCAGTTGGTGGTGCTCGACCTGCGAATCCCCAAGGTCAACGGCCTCGAGGTACTCCGCTGGATCCGGTCGAGCGCCGGCCTGGCAACCGTGCCCGTGGCCGTGCTCACCTCGTCCGAGCACGACGACGACTCCCTGCGCTGCCGAGAGCTCGGCGCCAACGACTACGTCTGCAAGCCCCTTGACGGCGCCCAGTTGCGGGCCGAGGTGCAAGCGCTCGCACGGCGCTGGTCAGGCCGTGTGACCAGCTCGAATTGAGCATATTGCGGCGTCGGCGCCTGTGTCTTTGCCACCGATGAAATGGGCGACACGGCTTATTAACGCAAACGCTTGTTTCGGCAACAGTGCGCGCGATCTCGAGGCGTTGGCGGACGCGACGGAGGGGCACGACCATGTGGCGGAGAAAGCGGTGGGGTACATTGCCCGCGCAGATGCCGGACCCGATCCGTGCCGCCGCAGGCAAACGATCGCTTCCGGGCAGAACGGAACGAACCGATCGCCCTACCGCAGCGAGGGGGCTGACCATGCCGGGCACGCCTGGGGAGCATGAGCTTCAAGAGCGCCATGGCACTACTCGACGGGCGGACGTCTTCTACTCAAATCAAATCCTCGACCATTTGAACGAACGAATGCAGACGTTCATCGGACGGATGGACATGATGTTTGTGGCATCGGCGGGCGCGTCGGGCGAGGCGGATTGCTCCTTTCGGGCCGGTTCGCCCGGTTTCGTGCGAATCATTGACGAACGCACCGTTGCCTATCCCGAATATCGCGGCAACGGCGTCATGGCGTCGCTGGGAAACATCAGTGAAAACGGCCACGTCGGTCTGCTGTTCATCGACTTCGTGCAGGACACCATCGGCCTCCACGTGAACGGCTCCGCCGGCATTGTCGAGAACCTCGACATGCTCGCCCGTCCGGAGGCCACCGAAGCGATCCTGCGGGATATCGCCCGAGCCGGCGGGCGAGCGCCGGAGCGCTGGGTGGTGGTCGAGGTTGAGGAGGCCTACATCCACTGCTCGAAGCACATCCCGCTGTTCTCCCGTCGCGACAAGGCCATCGCCTGGGGCACGGACGACGCGACCCGCAAGGGCGGGGACTACTTCGGTGTGAGCTCCTCGCTGGTTGCGGCACGCGACGAGCACTGCTGAGCCGCGCCGTCATCCCCGCCGCCCGGTCCGCATAGGTCCGGGGTCCCAGGAATCACCCCCGAGACGTCCCTGGTCCCCACGTTGTGGGTTGGTTTCCCCCATGGACGGGATGGTGTCGCAGAGGCGCGTCCGGTATGCCGGCTTGAAGGGACAGAGCCGGGTGTCATTCCCAACTCCGGCTGCCTAGCGGGACCCGGAGGTCGGAGTGCTGAGATCGCGTGGACGAGGTCGGCGTCGACGCCTGCTGTCGGCGCTGTGCCTGACCGGTGTGCTGGCTGGCGCCTTCGCCACCTTCGCCCCGGGGAAGTCCGGAGCCGGCCTACTGGATCAGCTCAACTACGCCCGCACGGACACGGGCACGCTGTCGGCCATCACGAGGATCGTGGGGGCGCAAGCAGCCTGGGCCTCAGGCTATACGGGCAAGGGCGTGGACGTCGCCCTCATCGACACCGGTGTCGCTCCGGTACCCGGCTTGACCGCCGGACAGGTCGTGAACGGGCCCGACTTCTCCTTTGACGGGCAGAACCTGCCGGCGCTGGCCGGTGTGGACATGTTCGGCCACGGCACCCACATGGCCGGGATCATTGCCGGGCGTGACGCGACCGCCACGAACACAGCGGGGCGCTGCGGGACCTGCACCGGCAACTCCGGCTACTCCGATACGACGAAGTTCGTGGGAGTGGCGCCGGACGCACGAATCGTCAACGTCAAGGTCGGCTCCTATGACGGCAGCGCCGATGTGACCCAGATGATCGCGGCCATCGACTGGGTCGTTCGCCACAAGAACGACAACGGGATGAACATCCGGGTCATCAACGTGAGCTACGGCACGCAATCCACGCAGGACTACCGAGCCGACCTGCTCACCTACGCGGTCGAGCAGGCGTGGCTCAACGGCATCATGGTCGTGGCCGCGGCCGGCAACGACGGGGTGCAGACCACGCATTTGTCCGATCCGGCGTACGACCCCTTCGTCCTGGCCGTGGGCGCGGACGACCCGGCCGGCACACTGGGGACGCTCGACGACACCATCCCCTCCTTCGCCACCCACGGCAACGCGGAGCGCCGCGTCGACGTCACCGCGCCGGGCACCCACGTCGTGAGCCTCAAGGTGCCGGGGTCGTTCGCAGACCAGAACTACGGCGCCACTGCCAGCGTAGGTTCCCGCTTCATCCGGGGAACGGGCACGTCGCAGTCCGCCGCAGTGGTGTCCGGGGTCGCCGCGCTGCTGTTCCAGCGCTACCCGAACGCCAAGCCGGACCAGATCAAGTCGATCCTGATGAGCACGGCCAACCGGATCTCGACCCAGAACATCCTCTGGGGTGGTAACGGCATCGTGGCTGCGGACACGGCCATCACACTGCCCCTGCCACTCGTCAGCAACAACCACGAGCGAGGCTGGGGCTACGGTTCGTTGGACGCCACCCGCGGTGGCGACGTGCT
>JAXDQG010000217.1:0-3757 GCA_034667945.1 Acidimicrobiia bacterium
GGCATGGCCATCGTCTGCGTCTCGTTGCTCGGTTACCTGCTCGTCAACTCCGTGGCCGGCGCGGTCGCCCTCAGATTGGTCTTCGGTGCCGGCGAGGCATTCGCCTTCGTCGGCCTCGCCACCGCCATCCAGGACATGGCACCTCCCGATCGACGAGGCGAGGCCGCCTCCTACTTCTCGGTCGCCACCTATGGCGGTGTAGCGGTCGGTCCACCGCTCGGCCAGTTCATCTACGAGCGAGGCGGCTTCACCCCGGTGTGGTGGGTCGCCGCGGCCACAGTGGCCGTCGGCCTGGTCCTCGGCCTGGCCGTGCCGAGTGGTGCCCCCGCCGCGCCGGCCGCCCCTCGGGCGGACGAAAAGCGCCGCGCCTTCATCCACCCGGCGGCAGTGCGCCCAGGCTTCGCCGTGGCGGCCGCGCTCGTCGGCTACTCCGGTTTCGTGTCCTTCGGCGCCCTCTACGCCGACAACTTGGGACTGAGTAGCCCCGGCCTGGTCTTCACCGCCTATGCCGTGCTGATCGTCGGTTTCCGGGTGGGCCTGGCCCGTCTCCCGGATCGCTACGGAGCCGTCAGCGTCTCCGCCTTCTCCGTGATCGCCCTCGCGGCCGGGCTCCTGGTCATGGCAGCCACTGGAACAGCCGCTGGCCTCTTCGCCGGCGTTGTCCTCTTCGCCCTGGGTATGGCGCTGAACTTCCCTGCGCTCCTGGCTCTCGTCGTGAACCAGGCCGAACCCGCCGACCGCACCTACGCGGTAGCCAGCTTCTCGGTGTTCTTCGACATCGGCTTCGGGCTCGGCGGCCCGATCGTGGGCGCGGTAGTCGCCCTATCGACGATCCGCTGGGGGTTCGTGGCCGGCGCGGCCGTCACCCTCTCCAGCTTGCTCGCGCTCCGAACCGTGGAACGGGCCACGATGGCGCCCACGCCGAGCCCGCAACCCGCCGCCCCGGTCGACCGGGCCGAGTAAGTCTGACGGTCCGAACGCCCCAGCCCTACTCCGACCAGGCCTTCACCTGCTCGATCACCGCCAGCGGATCCTCGCCAGTGGGCGTGATGTTCAGATACGTCACGCCCACGTCCTTGTAGGCGGAGATCCGCTCCCGCACCTGGCCCTCGTCCCCGCACAGCATCGTCAGGTCGAGATACTCCTCGGGCACCTTGGCGAAAGCCTGCTCCCGCTTCCCGGACAGGAACAGATCCTGGATCTCCTTGGCCTCCGCCTCCCAGCCGTAGCGCTGGAACAGCTCGTTGTAGAAGTTCTTCGATCGGGCACCCATGCCGCCCACGTAGAAACCGGCATTGGCCCGGGCACCCTCTCGAGCCCGCTCCACCTCGGGGCCCTTGCCCAAGGCGACCGGCCCACCCGCCATGATCTGCAGCGGCCCCAATCCCTCGGCGCGCTTGGCGCCGCCGGTCTTCAGCGCATCGCCCCAGACGTGGGTGAACCGCTCCGGCACGAAGAAGATCGGCTGCCAGCCGTCGGCTACCTCGGCGGCCAGTTCGACGTTCTTCGGTCCGATGGCCGCAATCCAAACCGGGATGTCCTGGCGCACGGGATGGTTCATGAACTTCAGCGGCTTCCCGAGGCCGGTGCCCTGCTCGGCTGGCAAGGGCAACCGATACGCCTTGCCCTCGTAGCTGAGGGGCTCGCGGGCCCACGCCTTGCGGCAGATGTCGATGATCTCGCGGGTCCGCAGCAGCGGCCGGTCGAAGGGAACGCCGTGCCAGCCCTCGATCACCTGAGGACCCGAGCTGCCCAACCCGAGGTGGAACCGTCCGCCGGACAGCGCGTCGATGGTCGCCGCGGTCTGGGCGATCAGCGCAGGCGTGCGGGAGTAGATGGGAAGGATCCCCGTCATCAGCTCGATGGTCGAGGTCTGACCGGCGATGTAGGCCAGAGACGACACCAGGTCGAAGCCGTAGATCTCGCCCGACCAGATCAGGTCGATGCCGGCCGACTCGAGTTCACGGGCCTTCCGGGCGTAGCGGACCGGGTCACCGTCGAATGCGAGCGTGGTGGAGAGCTTCATCGCTGCGAACCGTACCCCTTGGCGCGTGCCTTGGTCGGCGCCATCGCGGCGATGCGCTCGACATCTGAGGCCTTGCCAGAGCTGTCCGAGCCGTACGAGGCTTGTGGCTATGAGCGAGGCGAAAGCGGCATGGGACGAGGTCGGCTCGACGTTTTCGGGCCTGGGCACGAAGTTGAAGTTGCATCTCGAGCAGGCTCGGAGCGAGGAACAGGCCGCGACCGAGCCATCGGCCGACGCCACCTCGGCCACCGAGGACGAGCAAGCCGGGGCAACCAAGGATGTCAAGGAGGCGCTCCGCAAGCTCGGCGACGCCCTCGACGACGCCTTTGAGGCCTTGGGCAACGCCGCCAAGGACCCGGCGGTGAAGGAGGACGTGCGCAAGGTCGGCCAGACGCTGTCGGGTGCGCTGTCGGCGACGTTTGCCGATGTGAACGAAGAGCTGCGGAAGGCGTTCAAGCGGAACAAGCCTGACTCGACTGCCTGAGGCGCCGCCCGGGGCGCCGTGGCCGATTTAGAGTGGCGCTTGTCACGGAAGGGTGGCCGCCATGTCAGACCTGCTCAGCGAACTCCCGACCCGGATGCACCATCACGCGTTCGTGGTGCGGGACCAGGAGGCGACCCGCCACTTCTATGAGGACGTGCTCGGTCTGCCCCTGGTGGCCACCTGGTGCGAGGTCGAGGACGTGCGGGGCAAGGTGCGGGAGTACTGCCACACGTTCTTCGGCCTCGGCGACGGGTCGGCCCTGGCGTTCTTCCAGTTCGTCGACCCCCAGGATTTCGAGGAGCTCGGCCATCGTCGGCCGACCACCCTCGACCACATCGCCCTGAAGGTCTCGCCGTCGACCCGGGACGAGCTGATCAAGCGCATCGACGCGGCCGGCCTGCGCCACCGGTTGATCAACCACGGGTACTGCCGGTCGCTCTACGTGAACGACCCCGATGGCCTGGGCGTGGAGTTCACGGCGGACACCGACGACGCGGAGGAGATCAACCGCGTCCGCCGGGCGGACGCCCATAGCGAACTGCAGCGCTGGCTGGGGGGCGACCGCAGCTCGAACAACGCCTGGCGGGCCGAGCTTCACTGAGCCGAACGCCCCGCCCGTGCCCACTCAGTCCAGCTGGGGAGAAACCTCGCCGGCGGGCTCGAGCGCGGCGCTTTCGACCGCTCGTACCCGCCCCACGGCGGCCGAGCTGTGGCGGTGCAGCGTGGCCACCGGGAGCAAGCGGTAGACCACGACAGAGGCGATGGCGGCGACGCAGGCGGCGACCAGGGCAGCCATGCTCATGCCCGAGACGTAGGCATGACGGGCCGCGCTGGCGAGCTGCGCACCGGGCTGGCCGCCCAGCTCGCGGGCGACGCCCAACGCCCCTGACAGGCTCGACTCGGCGGTCGCTCGCGAAGCGGCCGGCACGTTGGCGAGCGCGGCCGTGAGCCGGCTGTCGTAGCGCGATGCCACCAAGCTGCCCAGCACGGCCACACCGAGTGCTCCTCCCAGCTCACGGGTGGTGTCGTTCATGGCGGAGCCGACGCCAGCCTTGCCCATCGGCACCGCGGACATGATGGAGGCGGTGAGCGGCGAGATGGTGAGGGCCATGCCGGTGGCCAGGGTGATCATCATCGGCAGCAGCACGGGATAGGACGTATCGGGCTGCATCCGAGAGAGCAGCAGCAAGCCGAGCGCCACGCCGCCCAGCCCCAGCGCCACCGACCGGTTGCTCCCGATGCGGGCC
>JAXDQG010000218.1:0-2974 GCA_034667945.1 Acidimicrobiia bacterium
GCGTCGCCGTCGTGGCGGCGGAGCGCCCTCTAACCTGCCTGGCAGTGAAGGTTCCCCCAGAGCGGCTTTCGACCGACCTGGTCGTCCTCAGCCGGTCCGGGCCCGGCCATGCCGAGGCGATCTCGACCGCGGCGCTGACCAGCCTGGATCACCTTCGGCCGTGGATGCCGTGGGCCACGCCCGCCGGCGTGTCGGTTCCGGCACAACGTCAACGGCTCGGCAGCCAGCGCTGGGCCCCCGACAGCGACTACGACTACGTCATGCTCCATCCCCAGCTGGGCGCGATCATCGGCGGCTGCTCGCTGATGCGCCGCCAGACCCCCGGCGTGTTGGAGATCGGCTACTGGGTGCACATCGACCATACGGGTCGAGGAGTGGCGACCGCGGCTGCCGGCCTGCTGACCTCGGCCGCTCGGCAGATGGACGGTGTGAGACAGATCACCATTCGCTGCGATGCCGCCAACGCCCCGAGCGCCGCAGTGCCTCGGCACCTCGGCTATCGCCTCGAGGGCATCTTGGCCGAGCATTTCGAGGTACCGGCCTCCACCGGTCGGACCATGGTGTGGGTGCTGGATGTCGGCGCACCTGCAGACGGAAACCCTACCGACGACGGCCAGGCTGGGCCTCGTGGGCCAGCGGAAGGCTGACGGGCGTGGAGCTTCGGGCCAACGCCGCCCGCTTCAGCGGATTTGCCGACCTCTATGACCGGGCGCGGCCCAGCCCGCCCGACGCATTGGCCGAGGTGCTCTGCGCCTATGCGGGTGATCCCCGACCGGCACTGGTGGTGGATCTTGGATGCGGCACCGGCCTGTCCTCGCGGTGGTGCGGCCGGTGGGCGGACCGGGTGATCGGCATCGAGCCCAGTGCCGACATGCGTGCCCAGGCGCAGGCCGGCTCGCAGACCGGCTCGGGCGAGACCGGCGCTCCCGGAACTGGGGCGATCGAATACCGGGAGGGTTGGGGGCATCGCACGGGACTGCCCGACGGGTGCGCCTCGGTGGTGGTGGCCGTGCAGTCGCTGCATTGGATGGACCCGCCAGCCACGTTCGCCGAGATCCGGCGCCTCCTTCGTCCCGGTGGCGTGTTCGCCGCCATTGATTGCGACTGGCCGCCATCGGTGGGCAGCGCCGACGCGGAGCAGGCCTGGCAGGAGTTCGTGGCCAGGGCCGACGCGTTCGGTCCGAGCCTCACGGTCGACAGCTCCTTGCGACGGTCGCCGGAAGGCCCGCCAGCCGGGCCGACTCTCCGGCCCCGGTTGTTGTCGGCCGGAGCGCAAGGTTGGCCCAAGCCCGGCCACCTGGCGCGCATGCAGGACAGTGGGCAATTTCGCTGGTGCCGAGAGCTGATCATGCACAGCGAGGAGCGGGGCGACGCGCACCGGCTGGTCGATCTGCTGCGCAGCCACGGCGGCGTGCAGGTGCTGCTGCGAGAGGGCATGAGCGAGTCCGAGCTGGGTCTCGACGAGTTCTGGCTGCGGGTTCGGGCCGCGCTCGGGGAGGCCGAGCGGACGTTCTGGTTCACCTATCGAGCGCGCATCGGGGTAGTGAAACACTGATCGTGGGGCTGGTGCGTCACGTGGTCGGCCCACGGCGCTTGGCGCTGGCTTCGCCGAGCAACTGGCGCTGACCGCGGTGCGCGCTTGGCGCTGAGCCCATGCGCGCCTGGCGCTGACTCGCCGGCGCTCAGGACGATGCGGCCAGACGCTGCTGCAGCGTGGCCGCGTTGACCACGCCGTGGGTGAGGAAGTCGGCCAGAAGCTCGGCGAAGTCGTCGGGTGCCTCGGCCGGGATCAGGTGGCCGACACGGCTGAGGACATGGAGGGTGGCGTTGGGAAGGCGCAGATAATCCTCGAGGTTGGCCCGCAACAGCGCGTCGGCCGCGCCGGCGACCATCAGGGTGGGCGTGGTGAGCTCGGCGAGGCGATCGGTCACGTTGAAGGCAGCCATCGACGCCCATGACTCCTCGAAATGGCCCTCCGACACGGAGAGCGCCCGCTCGACCCGGGCCTTCGTCTGCACGTCATCCAGCGTCTCGGGCCTCGCCGCCGTCACCACCCGCTGCCGGGTGAGCTCCTCGGCGTCGCGGGCGTACCAGAGTTGGCGGGCGCTCTCGCGCAGCTTGCGGGGCATCTTGATGCCGCCGGAGCCGACCGGGGCAACCAGCACGAGGCGATCGAGGCGATCGGCGTGGTGAAGACCGAGCCACATCCCGATCCCCCCACCCATGCTGTGTCCCACATATGTGAAGCGGTCGATGCCGAGCTGGTCGACGAGGGCGATGACGTCGGCCGCATACTGCTCGATGGTGTAGCCGTCGACGGGGTGCGAGCTGTCGCCCGCGCCGCGACAATCCATCATCAGGCAGCGGTAGCTGGAGGGGAGCCGCTCGATGATCGCCGGCCAGCTGTCGTGACTTCCGGTGTACCCATGGTGGAAGAGGATCGGCTCCCCCTCATTGCCGGTGTCCTCGTGCCAGAGCTCGACACCGTTCACGCTGCGCGTCGGCATGGTCCCCCCTTGGAGAAGCTCTTCGAGAAGCTCGCGACGTCCTCGCGGGACGTTAGTAGCAGTCGACCGCCGCCGGCACCGGCGCCATTCGGTCCTAGCGCCTGGCCGTCGTCCCGGCAGGAGCGCTCCCCTCCGCGGGGCGACGACGCCAGAGCGCGAGTGTCTTCGCGGTCATGACCGTCTGCGGGTGCTGCGGGTCGCGGACGTCGACGGTTTCGAGGTGTTGTCGTATGAGGCCCCGGTCCGGCTTGGATGCGGACGGACGCAGCTCTTCGATGGTGATCCGCACCCGCAGTTCGGCGCCCGGACGCACCGGCGCGGTGAAACGCAGCTCGTCGATGCCGGGTGAGCCGAGTGAGTGGAGCGGCGAGATGAAGTTGTCCACCATGAGACGCATCGACATGGCCGCGGTGTGCCAACCCGAGGCGATGATGCCGCCGAAGATCGACTCGACGGCGGACTGGGGA
>JAXDQG010000219.1:0-5597 GCA_034667945.1 Acidimicrobiia bacterium
GACTTCGTCACACCGGACGACGTGAAGCACCTGGCCGCGGCGACGCTCGGACACCGCCTGGTGTTACGCCCTGAGGCCTGGGTGCGGGGAGTGAGCGGCCGGGACATCGTCGAGCGCTGTCTGACAACCGTGCCCACTCCCGCGTCGCTCACCGCGGCGGATCTGGAACAGCTGCGTGGTCCCGACGCCGTGGCCACCTGAGCGCCGGGAAGCAAACCCGTGAACCGCTACGCCAGCTCGCAGTTCTACCTCCTGCTCTCGGCCGCAGCCGTCGCCTTGCTGGCCTCGGTGGTCACCCGTCGTCCCGAGTTGGCAGCGGCGGCGGCACCGCTTTTGGCCCTGCTCGTCGTCGGTGTGGCTGGTCATCGCTGGGCTGACGTGCGGGTCGAGGTTCGACCGGCCCGGACCCGTGTCGTGGAGGGCGACGAGTTCGACCTGCTGGTCGAGGTGAGAGCCTCGCAAGCCGTCCCCTGGCTCGACCTGGAGCTGGTGCTGCCGTCCTCGCTCCGCTCGCGCGACGGCAGCAGCCGCGCCATCGTCGCGCTCCCCGGAGGAGCTGGTGCCCGGGTCGTCCACTTCCCGGTGGAGGCGGTGCGTTGGGGTGTGTGCTCGCCGGAGCACCTCTTGGTGGCTGCTCGCGACCGATTCGGTCTGTTCAGCAGGTCGTGGATCGTCTCCATCCAGGGCGCCGTGCGGATCTATCCCCGGGAGGCTCATCTGCGAGGCCTGGTCGCTCCCCGCCGTACCGGTCACAGCCTCGGCGCTCACCTCGCCACTGCCCGGGGGGACGGCTGTGAGTTCGCCGATGTTCGTCCTTTCCGGCCGGGTGATCGGCCGCGCGCAGTGAACTGGCGGGTTACCGCCCGACGAGGCGAGCGCTGGGTGACCGAGCGGCATCCGGAGCGCTCCGCCGATCTGGTCCTGTTGCTCGACGCCGGTACGGACATCGGCGAAGGTGACGACACCACGCTGCGCCGGTCGATCCGGGCCGCGATGGCCATGGCCGACGGCCACGTGGCCGTCCACGACCGGGTGGGCCTGTGTTCGCTCGGCGGCACGCTGCGGTGGTTGACCCCGCGGCTGGGGCAGTACCAGCTCTACCGGGTGGTCGACGCCCTGCTCGACAGCCAGGAGGCGGCGCGGTCGGGGCGCGGCGGCTCGGGCGTCGCCGGGTCACTGGCGGCCCTGGGGCCGGGCGGCGGCCTACCTGTGCGCGGATTGGCTCCTGGTAGCGCAGTGGTCGCCCTCACCCCGTTGTTGGATCCCAGGGTGGTCAGCGTCATCGCCGATCTGAGGCAACGCGGCTTCGACACGGTGGTGGTCGAGGTCTCGGCCGAGGCCGTCTTGCCCGCCCCGGACAGCGAGGCCAGCTGGTTGGCCCGCCGGGTGTGGCGGCTCGAGCGTGAGGCCGTCCGCCGGCAGCTCTCCGCGGTGGGTGTTCCCTGCGTCGCCTGGGACGACAGCCGCCCCTTGGGGGCGGCCCTCGATCTGGTCGCCCGGCGGAGGTCCGGACGGACGGTGCGGACATGAGCCCCGGAGCGGCCGACACGTCGACCGGGTCTACCGGGCCTACCGGGCCTACCGGGCTCAGCCTGCGAGCTGCCGTGGGTGCGCTCATCCTCTATCTGGGTGTTGGCCTCGCTGTCGCGGTACCCCTCGGTGGCAGCTGGTGGACCCTCGTCGTCGCCGGAGCCGTGTTCTTGGTCCTCGTGCTTCGCACCGGTCGAGCGGTGCTCATGGCTGTGGCGCTGGCGTTGGCCACGCTGGCCTGGACTGCACCGGCCGTCCGACGCGGTGCCGGCTCGGGCGCAGCCGCGCTGGCCCTCGGAGTGGTCCTTGCCCTGGTCGCGGTGCTCACTCGCGTGGCGCTCGACTCGGCGCCGCGCCGGGGTCCGGTGCGCATCGACCCCGTCATGCGACGACGCCTCTGGCGTGAGACTGCGGCCGCCATGGTGCTCGGGCTCGCCGGCGGCATCTTGGTGTTGGCAGCAACCGCACCCGGTCGTCGAACACCCCCGTCGGTGCTCTTGCCCGTTGGCCTGCTGGTTCTGCCCGTGCTGGTGACCGGCGTCGCAGTCGCCGTCCGCGGGGTTCAGGGCCGGGGACGGGCCGGGGCTGGCCGCTGGTTGAGCGTGGGCGTCATCCTGGCGGTCATGGCGTTGCCGCTGCTCGCCGGCCTGGCCGCCAGAGCGCCCCTGCCAGCCCGGAGCTCGAGCGACTCTGGCGTAGATCGGTCGGCCCTGCCGGTGCCGGAGAGCCTTCCGGAGGATGCGCCCCCCGAGAACCCGCCGCTTCCCGCGCACCGCCCCAACATGGGTCTGGCCCTTGCACTGGTCGGCGTGGGCACTCTGCTGTCGTTGTTGCTGGCTCGGGGCAAGCGCATGGAGTCGGCCGACGATCGCCGGCCAGATCGACCTCCGCCGGAAGAGATCCTCCATGGGGCTCCACAGGCGCCGACGATCGAGGCCCTTCCGCCCGAGGCTGTGGCCCAGATGCTCGACGACGCCTTGTTGCAGCTGCGCGACGAGTTCGATCCGCGCCTGGCGGTGCGCTGCGCTTACGCCTCGGTGGCCGCTGGATTGGGTAATCACAAGCGGGCGCGGAGGCCGTCGGAGACCGAGCTGGAATTCGTCGAGCGCCACCTTGGCTCACTGGGCGCTGGCGGCCCAGCACTCGAGCGCCTGACCGACATCTTCGAGCTCGCCCGGTTCTCGGAGCATCCCGTCGACGACTCCATGCGCCGCGAGGCGGTGGTGGCGTTGGGTGAGCTCCGGCAGGTGTTGAGCGAGGTGTCGTCACTGTCGGCGCCGGGGACCTCCGGGTCGAAGAGCCGGGGGCAGCAGTGAGGATCGTGGTGCTGGCGGCCACCGGGGCAGCGGTGCTGGCGCTCCTCCTCAGCCTGCAGATGGTGGCCGGCCTGCTGCGGACGCTTCCCGTCGAGCGTCGGGTCCGCCGGACGACGCTGCGCTCCGGAGCCGGCCGTGCGCCTGCGGCCCTGCCGGCCGCGCTTTTGCAACTCGAGAACGAGGTTCAGGAAGGCCTGGCGGGGGACCGCTACGCGCTGGCTGTGGTTGCTCGCCACATGTTGGCCGCCGCGCACCGCTGTGGTGTGGATCCCAGCGTGCTGGCCGCCGCGGCGGGGCCAGAAGGTGACCTCGCTTCACCGGCGGGGCTGATGCAGGCGCTCGATCGATTGGAGAAGGCGGCCGAGCTGCCCGGGTTGCCCGGACCGCTTTGAGGCGGGCGCGCGCTCGGCACGGGTCGCCCCAAGGAGTGCCTTGCCGTGCCACCAGAGCATTTTGCCGTGCCACCAGAGCATTGCGGCGCCACCAGAGCACTGCGCCACCAGAGCATTGCCGTGCCACCAGAACGTGTAGAACCAGCGCCTCATTTGCGCTGGTTCTAATGTGACGAGCCGGAAGCTGCGGCGACCTAGTTTGACGGTAGAGGGCACACCTGTAAGAGCTGCGCCGGATAGGGCCTCCCGGACGCGCCGACCTGCTGATGTGGGGAGGTCGCATCCACGACTTGCCCGCTCCGGCCGAGGTGTCGGCAAAGGGAGCCGGACATGGACTGGGCGCGACCCGTGCTGCACGACCTCGGTCCGTCACATGGGCCTTTCGGCGGAGAGCCTCACAGCGAGTGGCAGTGGGCCATCTTGGCCGTCGGGGCGCTGCTGGCCCTGGCGCTCGGAAGGGTGCGCCGTCGCTCGACTCACTGAGCACAGCGTTGAGGGAGCCGGAGCATCGAGGGTCCCCTCGACTCCTTCGGCCTATTGAAGGCTTTGTGCTCGGGGCGGCGGGCCGGAAGAGCGGCGGAGCCGGCGGCAGCCGCTGGCTCTACTCCGCAGTAAGTTCCGCTGCATGCGGACCAAGGTGTGCGACCTGTTCGGGATCGAGTTCCCGATCCTGGCCTTCACCCATTGCCGGGACGTGGCTGCAGCCGTGTCGAAGGCGGGCGGGATGGGCGTGCTCGGGGCGGCCGGTCACTCGCCGGAACAGCTCGACATCGATCTGCGCTGGATCAAGGAGGAGGTGGGCGGCCGCCCCTTCGGCGTCGACGTCATCGTGCCGGCCCGCTACGAGGGCAAGGACGAAGGCGGGCTGGCCGTGTCGGTCCTGCGTGAGCGCATTCCCCAGGCGCACCGCGACTTCCTCGACGACCTGCTGCGTCGCTACGACGTGCCACCCCTCCCCTCCAATGACGAGCCCCGAGCCCGCAGAGCCGACCGCGAGGCCCCTATGAGCCTCAATCAGGCGACCCCACTGATGGACGTGGCCTTTGCCCATCCCATCAGCCTTATCGCCAATGCGCTCGGGCCGCCGCCGCAGGAGATGATCGATCGGGCCAAGGCTCAGGGGATCAAGGTTGCTGCCTTGGCCGGCAAGAAGTCCCATGCGGTGAGGCATGTGGCCGCCGGGGTGGATCTGATCGTGGCCCAGGGCTACGAGGCCGGAGGTCACACCGGCGACATCGCCACGATGGTGCTCGTTCCTGAGATCGTTGATGCCGTCGACGTGCCCGTGCTGGCGGCCGGTGGCATCGGCGATGGCCGGCAGCTGGCGGCGTCGCTGGCACTGGGGGCCGAAGGCGTGTGGTGCGGCTCGGTCTGGCTGACCACCGAGGAAGCCGAGACCCACCCGACGGTGAAGCAGAAGTTTCTGGAAGCGACGTCTTCGGACACGTTGCGATCGCGCTCTCGCACCGGGAAGCCAGCCCGTCAGCTGCGCTCGGCTTGGACCGACGAGTGGGAAGGACCGAACTCGCCCGGGCCGCTCGGCATGCCGTTGCAGCCGATCCTCGTGGCCGAGGCCACCCAGCGCATCGACCGGGCGGCGCACGACCCCTCGTCCAAGGCCGCCCAGCTGTCGAACTACTTCGTCGGCCAGATCGTCGGGTCGATGAACCAGGTGAAACCTGCTGGGCGGGTCGTGCTCGAGATGGTGGAGGAGTTCATCGACGCCATCCAGCGGGTCAACTCGATGATGGAGTGAGTTGTCTCGTGGGTCTGTTGCTGGGGCCACACTGGGTAGTTGGCGACGCATGATCGACGACATCGTGAAGCGGCTGGCCGGCGACGCGAACTTCGCGGCCTTCACCACCCTGTTGCCCGACGGGCACCCTCAGACCCACGTCATGTGGGTCGACTGCGACGACAACTACCTCCTGATCAACACCGAGGTCCATCGGCAGAAGTTCAAGAACGTGCAGCGCGACCCCCGGGTGACCGCGACCGTCATGGATCACGAGAACCCGTACCACTACGCCGAAGTGCGGGGCCGCGTGGTCGAGGCCGTGACCGGGCCCGAGGCCCGGGCCCACATCGACGAGCTGTCGAGGAAGTACACCGGCCAGGACTACCAGGTGCCCATCCAGTCCGAGCGGGTGATCTTGCGTATTGAACCGCTCCGCCAGACGGTGCACGGAGCGTGATCGAGCTCACCGACGTGCAGGCTGCGGCGGAGCGCCTCCAAGGCGTGGTGCATCGCACGCCGGTGATCACCTCTCGGCTGCTGGACGAGGCGGTCGGCGGGGAGGTGTTGCTCAAGGCGGAGTGCTTCCAGCGCACCGGGTCCTTCAAGGCGCGCGGCGCGTAC
>JAXDQG010000220.1:0-5405 GCA_034667945.1 Acidimicrobiia bacterium
TGGCCCGCGCGGCCAATAGCGGCGGAACGGTCGTCATGGGTCCCATGGATGTGCTGGATGCCGGCCGGATGGGCATCATCCAGGACCCCGTCGGCTCGTTCATCTCGGTCTGGCAGCCCGGCGCCCACATCGGCGCCCAGCTGGTCAACGAGCCCGGCACCTTTGCATGGAACGAGCTGGGAACCACCGACCTTGCCCGAGCCCGTGACTTCTACACGAGCGTGTTCGGCTGGGGGATCGAGCCTCATGCGAGCTCCGACGCCAGCGCCATCTTCACGGTCGACGGGAACGTCATTTGTGGGTCGCACGTCGTCGGAGACGGCGAGTTCCCGTCATGGTCGGTCTGGTTCGCGGTCGAGGATTGCGACGCATCGGCGCAGCAGGTCGTCGACCTGGGCGGGTCGGTCCTCATGCCGCCGTCCGACATGGAATTCGGCCGGGGCGCCGTCGTGGCCGATCCTCACGGGGCGGTCTTCGGCATCGGGTCCATGGCTGCCACCGGCTGACCCGCCGAACAGCAGCTCTCAGCCAAGGCCCCCAGCTGCGGCCACTTCCGCGAAGCGGTCCGGGTCGTAGCCCAACAACTCGGTCAGGATCTCGTAGGCGTGCTCGCCGTAGGAGGGTCCGCACGCCACGACCTTTCCAGGTGTGCGCGACAGGCGCACGCGCGGTCCTTCGATCTGCACCGGCCCGATGTACGGGTGCGGAACCGTCACGTAATGACCCCGGTGGGCCAGCTGCGGATCGGCCAGGCACTCGCCGCTGTTCTGCACATTGTGAGCCGCAACGCCGAGGCCTTGGAGCCGCTTCTCGGCCTCTTCGGGCTCGAGCGCCGAGGTCCAGGACGACACCAGGTCGTCCAGCTCGGACCGACGGGCCAGCCGCTCGTCCAAGCTCAACCCGACCAGGTCGGGACGGCCGGTCGCCGTCGCCAGGGCGGTCCAGGCGGCGTCGTCCTGGCAAGCGATCGCGATCCACCGGTCGTCTCCCACAGACCGGTAGACGCCGTGCGGGGACATCTCCGCGTCACCGTTGCCCAGCGAGACGAACTCATTGCCGTTGACCTCGGCGTCGAGGAGCGCCGGGGACAGGAAATGCAGCGACGCCTCCACCTGCGACACATCGATGTACTGACCCTCACCGGTCCGCCGGCGATGGTCCAGGGCGCCCAGCAGTGCCACCAGGGAGAACCGCGGGGTGACGGTGTCGGTGTAGGCGCCGAACGGCCCGGCCGCCGGACGGTCGGGCCAGCGGGTCGTGAAGTGGAAGCCGAACATCGCAGAGGAGAGGTTCCCGTAGCCCGGCAGGTCGAGTGGGCCGGTCTGACCGGGCAGGCAGCTCGAGAGCACGATGGCGCCGGGGTTGACGGCCTTGATGCGCTCGTAGCCGAAGCCCATGCGCTCGAACGCCCGGGCGGAGAAGCTCTCGAGCACCACATCGCCCCAACGCAGGAGATCCCAGAGGACCTCATGGCCGGCGTCGGTGTCCAGATCGAGCTCGATGCCCAGTTTTCCCGCGTTCGAGTTGGCGTAGAGACCCCCGCATTCCAGCGGATGCTGGTCGTTGAGCGGGTGGAGGGGCATGACCGTCCGGGTCACATCAACCCGCTTCTGGGTCTCGACGCGCACGACGGTGGCACCGAAGTCGGCCAGGGTACGCCCTACGTACGGGCCGGCGATCGACCACGTCAGGTCGACCACCTTGAGACCCTCCAGCGGCCGCGGATAGGCGGCACCGGGCGCGTTGGCAAGTGCTTGATCCTGGGTCGAGCTCCGACGCCGGCCCGGCTCGGCTGTTTCGGCCCGTACCGATTCCGTATCCGCGCCGAGCGCGGGCGCTGGACCGAGGCTGCGCAGTGGTGTGCCCGAGGCCACCACGAAACGGCCGAGGTGCCGGTGGGGCTGGCCACCCGGTTCGACCGGCACCAGATCCCACACCCCCCGTTCGGCCAGATGCTCGGTGGACATCACATCGCGCAGCGTCGCCACCGGAGCCAGCAGCACCCGACGCCGTCGAGACTCCGCTACGAGCTCGGCCTTCGTGCGGGTGGCGGTGAACTTCGCAATGACGTCAGCGAGCCGATCGATCTCGCTGATCGGCTCCCGCCCGTCGAACAGGCGCACGATGAGGTCTTCCCATGGCTTGTCCCGAGTGGCCTCGTCGCAGCCGCCTTCGTCGTAGATCCAACGGAACAGGTTGGGCGTGAACTCCTTGAATGCCGCTCCGAAGAGCAACGTGATGCTCACCTCGCCGTCGGCCGCGGGGTAGCCCCAGCGCAGCTTGAACTTGCCGACGTTCACCCCTTCGCCAGAGCGGCCCAGCGGCTCGTTCTCCCAGGCCAGGTTGAGGGCATAGGCGAAGGAGGCCTGCAGGAACGACACCTGGGCGGAGACGTCCACGATCTGGCCCCGCCCCGATCGGGCGCGCTCGATGAGCGCCAACAGTGCGCCGACGGCCAGGTCACCCGAGGCGTGCGCATACGCCTGCGGCACCCCGGTGCGCAGCGGCGGCCGGTCAGTGTCGCCGGTCAGGGCCAGCTGGCAACCCGCGGCGCACATCGTCAGGTCGGACTCGTGCCAGTCGGCCTTCGGGCCATCGAGGCCGAAAGGAGTGAGCGCGCCGATGACCAGATGTGGATGACTGCCCAGCAGTTCGTCGAGATCGAAGGGAAGATCGCCCGGTCGACCGGACCACAGGAGGATGTCAGCGGTGTCGGCCAACGCGTCGAGTTGCTCCCGGTCGGCCGAGTGGGCGAGGTCAGCCACGATCGACCGCTTGCCGCGGTTGTAGGCCGAGTGCCAGAGCGAGGCTCCCCGAGCACCGCCGCCACCGACGAACGGGCCCCGACGCCGCGCCGGTGAGCCTCCGGGTGGCTCGACAAGGATGACCTCCGCACCCAGCTGGGCCAGCATCAACCCGGCCAAGTGACCTCGATCGTCCGTGCAGTCGAGCACGCGGTACGGCCTCAGCATCAGTCCTCCCAGAGCTGTCACGCGCCGGTGACGACTGTCACTTCTAGCACCACCCGGGGGTACGCGTAGGCCTGCTTCGGCCATCGGCGCCGATTGCGGGGCGGCTGGGGCTTGACAAAGTCTCGAATGTCATTAGATAGTTCGAATCATGGTCGTTGCGTCGAATAGAGATCGACGAGCCGAACGCCGTGAGGCAACTCGGGCGGAGATACTGGAGGCCGCCTGGGCCCTCGCTCGTCAGCAGGGCCTGGCCGGACTCTCGCTGCGCGACGTTGCCGCACGCGTCGGTATGCGACCGCCCTCGCTCTACTGGTACTTCGACTCCAAGCACGCCATCTACGACGCCATGTTCGCCGAGGGAAACCGCGAGTTGTTGCATCTGGTGGAGGCAGAGGATTGGCCAGAGGATCCTCGGGAGCTCCTGCGCAAAATGGCCCGATTGTTCGTGGAGTTCAGTGCAGCAGATCCGGCCCGCTCCCAGCTCATGTTCCAGCGCACGATTCCGGATTTCGCGCCATCAGCCGAGTCGTATGCGCTGGCCATCCAGGTCATCGACAAGAGCCGCGCCTCTTTCGCGTCGATCGGCCTGGCCGAGCCCTTCCACTTCGACCTGTGGACAGCGCTGGTGTCCGGACTCGCGTCGCAGCAGTTGGCAAACGATCCGGGCGGCGACCGCTGGCTTCGACTGGTCGACGAGGCAGTCGACATGTACGCCGACCACGTGCTGGTCGGCTCGGAACACACGGCCGACTCACAACCAAGGGGGAAGAAACGATGACCGTGACGGTCTTGGAGGTGGGGGCGATCGCCCCGATCGGCCATCAGGAAGCCATGGAGTTGGCCGCGCAGGAGGCGACCCGCCTTCTCGCTGTCGTGGCCACACTCACTGACGATGATTGGTCCCGCCCGACCGATTGCGAAGGCTGGGACGTGAAGGCGCTGCTGTCTCACGTGCTCGGGGCCATGGAAGCCAACGCTCGCCCGCGCGAGTTCATGCGGCAGTTCCGGGTGGCAACCAAGGCGGCCAAGCGTTCGGGGCGGCCGATGGTCGACGAGATGACTGCCAGCCAGGTCAAGGACCATGTGGCGCTACCGCCGGGGGAGATGGCACGCCGCTTGGCGGATGTGGCCCCACGGGCGGTTCGCGGCCGCCGTCGCATACCGGCGCCGCTACGGCGGCTGCCCGTCAAGCCCGGCGACCCGTTCCCGGGGTCCTGGAAGCTGGGCTATCTGATCGACACGATCATGAACCGGGACCACTGGATGCACCGCGTCGACCTCACCCGCGCGCTTGGGCGGGAACTGGTCGTCAGCGCGGAGCACGACGGTCGGATCATCGCCGATGTGGTCAGCGAGTGGGCCTGCGTCCATGGGCAGCCCTTCACGCTGGTCCTCGACGGTCCGGCCGGTGGCACATACGTCCAGCGAGTTGCCGGTAATGGCGGCCACACGGCTACCGATCGTGCGTCGACCTATCAGGTGGACGCCGTCGAATTTTGCCGAATCCTCTCGGGCCGGGCTTCCGGCTCGGGTCTCCTCAACCAGGAGGTACCGTTCTGATGCAAACCAACGTCGACGAGATCGCGGACGGGATTTTCCGTCTATCCACCTTCGTGGCGGACATCGCGCCGCCGGTCGGGTTCACCTTCAACCAGATCCTCGTCCGGGCCGAACAGCCGCTGCTCTTCCACACGGGTCCCCGTCAAATGTTTCCGCTGGTCGCCGAAGCGGTCGCCCGGGTCTTGCCCGTCGAGGAGCTGCGCTGGATCACGTTCGGGCATGTCGAGGCGGACGAATGCGGTTCCATGAACCAGTGGCTGGCCGCGGCGCCGAATGCCGAGGTCGCCCACGGCCGGCTCGGGTGCATGGTGTCGCTCAACGACCTCGCCGACCGGCCGCCGCGCGCCCTGGAGGACGGCGAGACGCTCGACCTCGGTGGCAAACGCGTGCGTCATCTCGACACGCCCCACCTGCCGCACGGCTGGGAGGCGCGCGTCCTTTACGAGGAGGTCACCGGGACGTTGTTGTGCGGCGATCTGTTCACTCATCTCGGCAATGGACCGGTCATCACCGAAGGCGACATCGTCGAGCCGGCGATGGAGGCCGAGGGCGTGTTCCGCAGCACGGCCCTGGCGCCCGACACCGCCGTCCAGCTTCGCCGTCTCGGTGATCTGGCGCCGACGACGCTGGCGTTGATGCACGGCTCGTCGTTCCGGGGCGACGGCGGAAAGGCGCTCTACGACCTGGCCGCAGCCTACGAAAGCCGCTATCTGTCACCGTCCTAGGTTCGGTCAGTACAGCTTGCAGACCCCGGCCGATTGGTCGAAGTTGCAGTTCTTCGACTTTCCGTCGAGGTTGATGACGCTGCCCTGGCTCACCCAGGTTTGCTTGGCCGAGTCGTATTGCTGGTAGATCCCGCCCTCGGTCAGATAG
>JAXDQG010000221.1:0-6693 GCA_034667945.1 Acidimicrobiia bacterium
AGTTCGGCGGTCGCATCGCACAGGTGATCACGGGCTCGACCGGTCTGGACGACTTCGAGTGGGGCGTGACCCTGTGGGGTGAGCACGTAGACGATGTGAAGGCCGTGGTCTACACGCTGCGGTTCGATGAAGGCTCGGCGCTCTACGGCGAGTTCGGAACGTTCTATGTGGGCGTCACCGATGGGCTCGAAGAGGTGCTCGACCACCTCGGCGTCTGACGGGTCTCGGGCTTTCGGCTGGGGGCCCCTTCAGCCGCTCGGCTTGCCGAACCAGGTCTCGTACGTGCGGTCATAGGCACCGTCGCGCTTCAACGTGTCGAGCTGTGTATTGAGCGCGTTGGCGATCGGCTGGGCGTCCCGCGCCACGGCCATCGCCATGACATCGTTGGTCTTGAACGTGGCCGCGATGGCTACCGCACTGGAGTCTTTCTTCACCTCGTAGGCGCTGGTCGGTTGGTCCTGCATGATCGCGTCGACCTGCTTGCCCTGGAGCGCCGGCAGCATGTCCGCCACATTGGCGTATGGCTTGATGACCGCACGCTTGGGTGCACGCGCCTTGGCAAGATTCTCAGCCGCACTTCCCGCTTGCACAGCAATGGTCTTGCCGTCGAGCTCGTCGATGGACGAGTACGCCGTCTGGTCGGCTTTACGCACCAGCAGTGACTGGTCTGCGGGGAGGTATGACTGTGTGAAGTTGGCCTCCTGCTTGCGCTGATCAGTGATGGTGATGGCAGCCGCGGCGACGTCACACGCCTTGTCGCCGGGCTTCCGCCAGATGCCTTCGAATGGCATGTCCGTTGTGACCAGCTTGAGCTTGAGACCCTTGGCCAGCTGGTCCAGCAGGTCGATGTCGAAACCTTGCAGGCCGCCTCCAGCCTTGGGAAAGGCAAACGGTTCGTGCGAACCAGATGTGCACGCGGTGAGCGAGCCTTTTTGGACAAGGGCGAGGTTGCTGCCGCCACCTCCACCACCGTTGCTGCAGGCGGCGATCGCCACGAGACAGACGACGACCAGAGCGGAGAGTTGGGGGGTCCTTCTCACGCCGTCCGAAGCTAGCAGTCAGCTCCGCCCGCGTTGGGGCACGCGCCAAATGTGACCATCTAGGGCCAGGTGCGGTCTACTCCGGACTCGACGGGACCATAGCTGACCTCCAAGAGATCTGCGCGGCGGCTATTCGAATTCGCCAGAAAGGCGACCGTCCATGCGAGCTGCCCCAACAGCAAGAAACGAGCCGATGTGCCCCAGAATCGCTCCGAGGCGGTCCCTCGTGACGCAGGTGATCGGCTGAACATCGCATGCGATATGACAGTTGAACAGCGCGGACATCATGCGGTCATTGCATATTGTCAATTCAGATCCTACGCTTGCCGCCCAATCGGCCCCGGGGGGACATCCGAGGCAGCGCCTGATGATAGGAGGCTCATGAGAAAGATGATGCGGGTCGGTATGGCGATGCTGGCTGTGGCGCTGGCTGCGACGGCATGTGGCTCGTCCAAGTCCACGTCTGCTTCCTCTACGACGGCTGCGGGTTCGGCCGCCGCCGGCACAGGTGTGAAGTGCTCCGGCATCAAGATCGGCTACCTCGGCGCGCTCTCCGGCGAAAATGGTCAGCTTGGGCAGAACATGGTAGATGGGGCCAACATCGCTATCGATGAGTGGAACGCGGCCAACAAGGATTGCCAAATCACGTTGGTCAAGTCGGACTCGCAGGGAGATCCGAAACAAGCAACACCCTTGGCCGACACAATCGTGCAAGACAAGTCGATCGTTGCCCTTCTCGGACCGGGGTTCTCTGGCGAGACCAAGGCAACCATGCCGAAGTTCGAAGAGGCTGGCTTACCGATCATCAGCCCTAGTGCCACCAACGCTCAGTTGCAGAACAATGGCTGGAAGAGCTTCCATCGCATACTGGCCAACGACGACAAGCAGGCCCCGGCGGTTTCGGCCCTGATCAAATCCAAGGGGGCCAAGAAGGTCGGTGTGGTCGACGATGCCAGCGAATACGGAAAGGGCCTCGCGGATGGTGTCCGCAAGGATCTTGGGGCATTGAAGGTTGCCGATGACCAGATCGATCCCAAGGCGTCCGACTACTCCGCAGCCGTGAACAAAATGAAGGCTGCCGGTGTCGACTACGTCTTCTATGGCGGCTACTACGCCGAGGCGGCCAAGCTGGTGAAGCAGCTTCGAGGTGCCGGCGTCACGGCAACGTTCGTCTCCGGCGATGGCGCACTCGACCAGAAGTTCGTCGACAATGCCGGCAAGGACGGTGAAGGCGCCCTGCTGACCGCTACCGGCGCACCGCCCAACGTCAACCCCGAGTTCCAGAAGAAGTTCAACGACCGCTACAAGAAGGATCCGACGCTCTATGCGCCTGAGTCCTACGACATCGTCAAGATCTATTCCGACGCGTTGTCGGCCGGGAAGCAGGACCGCAAGAGCATCCTCGAGTTCCTCGGCACCTACGACAAGCCCGGTGTGACCAAGCAGATCAAGTTCGATTCCAAGGGAGAAGTCGCCGGCGACTCGGTGTATTCCTACGTCGTGCAGGGTGGCAAGATCGGCGGTCAAGGCATCATCAAGTAGGCGATCGAAGCCATCGGAGCGATGTGCTGTCCGGGGGTCGGGATCGGCAGCTCAGCTGTCGGACCGTCCCCCGTTTGGGCGCTAGCGCAGGTGACGGATGGACTGGACGAATTTCGTAAACACCTTTGGCGACAACACGCGTGACGGGCTGGCGCTCGGGTCGATCTACGCACTGATCGCGCTGGGGTACACCCTCGTATACGGGGTCCTTCGGTTGATCAATTTCGCCAACTCCGAGGTGTTCATGTTGGGCACGTTCGGCAGCTTCGTCGGATTGTGGGTGCTCGATGTTCCTCAGATCGGGCAGGAGAAGACCGGCATGGCCCTTCTGCTCACGCTGGCGTTCTGCATCCTGCTCTCCATGGCGTTCTCGGGGGGAAGTGCCGTCGTGGTCGAGCTCGTCGCCTACCGGCCCCTTCGAAGGCGAAATGCGCCCCGACTGGTGTTCCTGATTTCGGCCATCGGGGCGTCGTTCGCGCTGTCCGAGGCCGTCGGCGCCTTCGGGGCCAAGAAGCGCGATACCTACGCCCTTCCCGAGATCCTCAATACCAACAAGAGGCTGTTCAGCATCGGTGGCACCAACATCTTGCTTCGACACTTCGTCGTGGTGACAGCGGCGCTGATCCTCATGGTCGGTCTCAACACCTTCGTCAATCGGACCCGACTCGGTCGGGGCATGCGAGCCGTCGCACAGGATGCCGAGACGGCTCGCATCATGGGCGTCAACGTCGATCAGGTGATCTCCCTGACATTCCTGATCGGCGGCCTCATGGCGGGCGGCGCGGCCTTCCTCTACATCCTCTATCTGCCGACCACCCGCTACAACGTCGGCTTCCTCTTGGGAATCAAGTCGTTCACCGCGGCAGTGCTCGGCGGCATCGGCAACATCCGGGGCGCGCTGTTGGGCGGCCTGGTGCTGGGTCTGGTAGAGAAGTACGGGGCGGGACTCTTCGGCGGAAAGTGGCTGGACGTCATCGCCTTCATCGTCTTGGTGGCGGTGCTCATGTTCCGGCCCACGGGCTTGCTCGGTGAGTCGCTCGGGAGGACGCGCGTATGAGTCCGCTCGCCTCCGAGGTCCGCGAGGTCATCGTCGGCCTGAACGACAGTCGCCGAGAGCGGCGCATGGCGTGGGCTGACCGTTGGAACCGCCAGCCAAAGGCCTTTCGGATCTCGCTCGTCGTTCTGCTCATCGCCGCGCTCTATGTGGTGCCGCTGACCAAGCCCCCGCTGATCAACACGCCCCACGTCGACTTCGTCAGCCTGCTGGGCACGAGCGTCGTGCCCTTCGTGCTGATGGCCCTCGGGCTCAATGTCGTGGTTGGCCTGGCCGGCCTCCTCGACCTGGGATATGTGGGGTTCTACGCCGTCGGGGCCTACGTGATAGGGGTGTTGACCACCCAACACGCCAACCTTCCCTGGCTGGTGGCGCTGCCGTTCGCGGTGCTGATCGCAATGGCCTTCGGTGTGGTCCTGGGGGCGCCCACGCTGCGACTGCGGGGCGACTATCTGGCCATCGTGACCCTGGGGTTCGGCGAGATCATTCGGATTTCGGCGCAGAACTTCGAATGGCTGGGCGCGTCCGAGGGCATCAGCGGGATCAAGCGCCCGGCGAGCTTCGGGCCGGTGAAGTTCAGTGCGCTCGAGAACCGCTGGTACTGGGTGTTCGGCCTCACCTTGATCCTGCTGGTTGTGTTCTTGCTGCGCCGGGTGGAGCACAGCCGCGTCGGCCGGGCGTGGACGGCCATTCGCGAGGACGAGGATGCGGCCGAGTTGATGGGGGTACCCACCTTCAAGTTCAAGCTGTGGGCCTTCGCCATTGGCGCGTCGGTGGGCGGTCTCGCCGGGGCCTTCTACGCCGGCAAGAACATCACGATTTATCCGGCCGACTTCCAGATCGCGAATTCCATCCTGTTCCTGGCTGCGGTGGTGTTGGGCGGGCCGGGCAACATGTGGGGAGTCATCGTCGGCGGGTTCGCCATCGCCTACCTGCCCGAGCGCTTCCGTTTCCTGCAGGACAAGCGCTATCTCGTGTTCGGTATCGCCCTCGTCATCATGATGATCTTCCGGCCTCAGGGGCTGCTACCCCGTCGCCAGAGGGCGGCGGAACTGACACGGGCGGCCCTGCTACCCGATGCATCCGATCCATTGGCTGAAGAGGCGGCGGATGCAACCGTGGCCGAGCGGCGTGACGATGCCTGAACCGCTGCTCGAGCTCGACCGGGTGGGCATGCGATTCGGTGGTGTGACCGCGCTAGACGACGTCACCTTCTCGGTCCAGAGCGGCGAGATCCTCGGCTTGATAGGGCCAAATGGCGCCGGAAAGACCACCTGCTTCAATGTGGTGACTGGTGTCTATACGCCTACCGAAGGTCGGGTGAGGTTCCGCGGACAGAATCTGGCCGGTCGTAAGCGCTACGAGATCACCCGCCTGGGTATCGCCCGGACGTTCCAGAACATCCGGCTCTTTCCCGAGATGACGGCGCTCGAGAACGTCATGGTCGGTGTCGATGCGCATCACCGAACCAGCGTCCTATCGGCCATGTTGCGCCTCCCCCTCCACGCGCGCGAGGAGAGCGAGGGACGAGAGCGGGCCGAGGAGCTGCTGGGTCTGGTAGGCATCGCGGACCGGGCCGGCGATCTCGCCCGAAATCTGCCGTACGGATATCAGCGTCGGCTCGAGATCGCCCGCGCTCTCGGCACGTCACCCCGGCTGCTGTGCCTCGACGAGCCCGCCGCGGGCTTCAATCCGGTGGAGAAGCAGCAGCTCATGGCGCTCATCCGCCGGGTGCGGCAGGAGGGCTACACCGTCTTGCTGATCGAGCACGACATGAGCCTGGTGATGGGCGTGACCGACCGCATCGTGGTGCTGGACTTCGGCAAGAAGATCGCCGAAGGCTCGCCGGCCCAGGTTCGGGATGACCCTCGGGTCATTCAGGCCTACCTCGGCGTGATTGACGACGAAGACGAGCCGTCGGTCGGCGATGAGCGCCCAGCCGGCCGGATGGTCGGCGGTCAGAGCAGGGACGAGCTCCCATGACCATGCTCGAGGTGAGCGACTTGCGGGTCGCGTACGGCAAGATCGCCGCCATCAAAGGCATCTCTTTTCATGTTGAAGCCGGTGAAGTTGTCACGCTCATAGGCGCGAATGGGGCCGGCAAGACCACGACGCTCAAGACCCTTTCCGGCGTGCGCCCCGTCACCTCCGGGCACATCATCTTCGAGGGCCGGGACATCACACGGGTTCCTTCCCACAAGCGCGTGGCCATGGGCATCTGTCAGGCTCCCGAGGGCCGGGGCATCTTCCCAGGTATGAGCGTGGCCGAGAATCTCGAGATGGGGGCCTACCTGCGCCGTGATCGCAAGTCGGCCGCCAAGCAGCAAGACCTCGAGCGAGTGCTGGCGCTCTTTCCCCGGCTGCGTGAGCGCTTCAGCCAGGCGGGCGGTTCGATGTCGGGCGGTGAGCAGCAGATGCTGGCCATCGGCCGGGCGCTGATGTCGCGCCCCAGGCTGCTGCTCCTCGACGAGCCCTCGATGGGTCTGGCACCCATGCTGATCCGTCAGATCTTCGCCATCATCAGTGAGATCAACGCCCAGGGCACCACGGTCCTGCTGGTCGAGCAGAACGCCGCCCAGGCCCTGCGACGGGCCCACCGGGCCTACGTGCTCGAGACCGGCATGATCGTGAAGGAGGGCGTCGGACGCGAGCTGCTCGACGATGCCAGCGTCCGGGCCGCCTACCTGGGCGGTGGCCAGACGACCACGGCTTGACGAAGCTCCGGCGACAGATCGCCCCACTGCCCGGGGCAGCCGCTACGGTCGCGGCCGATGGGTGACCTCGATGCCCTCCGTGGCGTGCTGCACCGGCTCGACCGGGTCGTGGTGGCCTTCTCCGGCGGCGCAGACTCGGCGTTCCTGGCCTGGGTCGCCCACGACACCCTCGGCCCTCACCGCGCCCGGGCGGTCACGGCACTGTCGCCCTCGCTGCCGGCCGACGAGCGCCTGTACTGCCAAGCGCTGGTCGACGAATGGGGCCTCAACTGGTCCGTGGTCGAAACCGACGAGCTCGAGCGGGCCGCCTACCGAGACAACGACGGCGACCGCTGCTACCACT
>JAXDQG010000222.1:0-2648 GCA_034667945.1 Acidimicrobiia bacterium
TCCCCGCTGGACGGCGCCGGTCAACAACGTCGAGGTAACCACCAGCACACTGCTGTCGGGCTGAAGCGTCGGCACCATGGCGGTCGTGTTCACGGCGTACGGCCGCGCCACCGCCACCCGCAACAGCACGCCAACGACGGCGACCACCACCAGCACGATCAGCCACTGCAACAGCAGTCGACGGCGCTTGCGCCGCAAGGCGGGATGTTGCCTGCGCCTCGGAGGTGCCGGCGGTTCGATGAGCACAGCGGTCTCGAGGTCGAGACCCCGCAGGCGGTAGTCGGGCGTGATGGAACGTGACGACACCCGGCTGGGACGCGGCGCTGCAACATCCGGCACAGCGACCTCAGAAACAAGCGTCGCCGGCTCCGTGGTGGTGCCGTTCAAGCCACGAGGGGGCGAGAGCGCTTCCATTTCCGGCTGGATGGTCATGACTTCTCGGTCCAGGTGACGTCTTCGAACCGTCTGCCGGTGAGGTCGATGACCTGCTCCGGCTCGGTCAGATCGACGATCTGCGACGCGTTCGGATCGCTGAATTGCTTCCGACCCGTGTCATGCGTCCCGTTCTCCAGCGCCTTGTCGGTCAGGTCGATCACCCGCTCACCGAACGCGTCGACCAGGACCTCGGGGCCTCCCGTCGTGCCGGCCCCGTTGCCACGGCGCCGCCGCCAGCGCCGGCCGCGCGGTTCGGGCCCGATGGACCAGGCCCGCTTCTCGGCCGGCGTGAGCCTTGACCAGTTCGCCGGCATGCGACGAATGAGCGAAGGCCCGACCGAGCCCTCACCTTCCGCGGGGAGGGTCGCGCCCCACTCAGCCGCGATCGCCTCAGCCCTTTCGGCGCTGATCGGCACACCACTCGGGTCATAGGGCAGGTCGAACAGACCGGGGTCCGACTGCCAATAGGGCCGGGCCGGGCTGATCGCCTGGAACACGTCGGGCCACCGGACTCGAGCCAGCAACCAGGGGTTTTGGACGTCCGGCAGCACGAGGTATTTGACCTCGTCCGCCACAAGGTCGCGCCGCATTAGATTCAACCGATCCTTCCGCCTCAACACCGGATCTGGTCGCAGACTATCGGTGTAAGCCGCCAAATAGTGCAGCCGACTGTCGGAAATTTCCATGGATGTAAGAGTTCAGTAACTCTGTTTCACCAGGTGAATTCTGTCTAGCAAGTCGGTTAATGCGGCGTTTACGCAGTTGCTAAAAAACCCGCGAAACCACGCCCAAACAGTTAATTAGTTGATGTATGGGTTCTTATAAATCATGAATAGTGCCGAGCAGAGCGACCTCGCTCAGCACGCATGTCGGAACTGTGCGTGAGCCCCTACCCGCGCCAGCTGCAATGTCGCGAATACGGCCGAGCGCCGACGACCTCCTTGAGGAAGGAGGTGGTGACGATGCGTGAGGCCCCCATCCGCGCAGCCACGACGGCGCGGATAGGGGCCGAGCGCATACGACCGGCAGTCAGCAGGTGGCGACGTTGAGCCAGGCCCTAAACGGCGTCAGGAGCCGGGGGGACGCTCGACCAGCTCAACGGGGCCAATCGTCGCGGCGGGTACCGGGGCGGTGTCGTGTGGAGAAACGACGAGAGCGATCAGCATCCCGGCGCAGGCAGCGACAAGGAGCGCACCGGCAAAGCTCAGCGTGGCGAAGGTGCGGACCGGACGACGGGCGCGCCGGGCCAGTTGGTTGGCGTAGCGCTTCCGATAAACCATTGCCGGCACACGTTGCGCCCGCATGTTCCAGAACGCCGTGACCGGAGCGCACAGATAGACGGTGCCCTGCACAACCATCGTGAAGATCAGCAGTAGTCGGTGCTGGCCCGTTGCCAAGAGCGCGGCGGTGGCCGCGTAGAGGGACAGGCCCAGCAGCGTCTCGACGCAGCTCAGCCTGAGCGCCCGACGGATCGGGTGTCGGTCTGTGCCCTTCTTCGACGTGCGAAGGAACACGCCCTCACGGTGACTGAGCCCCTGCACGCACGCGAACGCGGTCACCCAACAGGCGGACAAGCTCACCACCAGGCTCTTTATCGCTCGTCCCATGGACAATCCGGTCCAGTGGCGCAGCGTCCAGGTCATACACACAGTGGCGATGAGGATGAGCGACATCGGCAGCAGCGACGAACTGCCCCCCAAGGGCATCAGGACGAAGTTCGCTTTGGTCAGCAGCAGCCCTGTGATCAGCAGAAGAAGAAGGGCAAAGGACAGCATCAACAGGTCGCGGAACCAACTGAGTGACGCCCCGAGGTAGTCGCGCCGCTGGGCCGCGGTGAGGTGGTTGTCCGGCGAGCGGTCCCACGGCATCAAGCTGCGCCAATGCAGCCGCATGATCTGCATGCCCCCGAAGCACCAGCGATGCCGCTGCGTCTGCAGGCCACCGAAGGTCGGCGGCACCACACCCCGACCGAAACAGCGCGGGATGTACAGCCCCGACCACCCCGCCTTCAAGACCCGCAGCGACGCCTCGGTGTCCTCGCTGATACACCATTCGTTCCAGCCGCCGACGCCCTCCAGCGCGCTACGCCGGAACAACCCCATCGTCCCGACGAACGGCACGCTGTCCCGCTCGTTCCTCGACGACATGACCCCCACGTAGAAGCCCTGGTACGAGTCGACACAGGCCTGGTAATAGTGACTGCCCTCGTAGTC
>JAXDQG010000223.1:0-8219 GCA_034667945.1 Acidimicrobiia bacterium
TGGGCATCACGGTCAATGGGAACTCGGGGTGATCCCGCAAGGGAGCGGTATTACGGAAGAGCAGATCCGGATCACCGGTCACTTCGAGGCGGCCATCCGGTGACCACCGGAACGGCTGGTCGAGACGGGCGATGACGGCGACCGTCCGTGGCGTCGTCGGCCGCGTGGCGCTCATCACAACGACGTGGGTCACGACCCGGACCGGCTGGTTGAACGTCTCGTCGCTGAGCTCGAGAACCAATGGGTAGACGCCCGGCGGGAGATCGATGGCTCCACGAGACCGATCAGACCCGATCGCAACGCGCACGGTCACCGTCGCGTCGGCGGCCGCCACGTCGATCCCGGGTAATCGGCGGCGGTTGCCGGGGAGATCTTCGCCCTTGGCGGTTGTGGCCACCTGGCCGGCGTCTTCAACCGCGCCGTACAACGACATGTCGACGCGTCCGCTGCCGTGGCCGGCCGGTAGCCGCCACCTTGCCGAGAACTCCGCTCCGCTCGTGACCCAAGCAGTCTGCTGCTCCAGGGTCAACTGCGGCGCCGGCGGGACAACGGGTGGCGTCGAGCTCGCGGTCGCGCTGACATCCCCAATGGCTGTCTCCGCGATGGACGTGGGGCTGCTGCCATTCGGGCCGACCGAAGCAGTAGACGGCCCCGCAGCCACCAACCCGGACGGCGCCGCTGGTGCTGGCAACTCGGAAGGTGCAGCTGGAGCGGCCGCTGAGGCGCTACAAGCACCCGGCACGCTCACCGTCGCGCCGATCGACAGCACGATCGCAAGGGCGCGCACAGCCCGTTGGCGCCTCACCTGCTTGCCCACTTGGCGGCTCACGGCGCCAGGTCAGCGCAGAGAACGGCGAGGCCGTGCGGCTCGAGAACGAAGCCCACCCGTTGGTAGAGCTTGAGGGCCCTCTCGTTGCCCTCTTGGGTGTTCACCAGCACTGAACCACTGCCCCGCCGGATCAACCACCGCAAGCCATCGAAGATGAGTGCTTCAGCCAGGCCCCGGCCGCGATGCTCCGGATGTACGGCCAAACGTTGGAGGTAACCGCGCTGTGCCGACCAACCGAAGATCGCATAGCCGGTGACCGATCGGCTGTCGCTTCGCCGGGGAAAGGTGGAGTGGCCTCCGGAGACCCGAAAGCGGGCAACGGGGGTGGCCATCAGCGACTCGTCCAGCGCGTCGGCGTCCAATCGCCAGAACGGCTGGAAGGCCAAGTGGTCGAGTTCGAGGACTGCTGGCCGATCTCGTCGCGTCGCCCGCCGGGTTGATCCTCGCTCGGGACGAGGGACCGAGATGAGGGGATGAGCCAAAAGGTGCAGACGCTCCCGAATCCGAAAGCCCGCTTTCAGGAAAAGACCGGCTTCGTTCTCGGGGATCGCTCCGGTGATGACCTCTTTGAACCCCGCTGCGCCGAGTCGGTCGAGTGCATGGCGCAACGTTGCTTCACGCATGGGCATCGCGTCGCCGACAGGTGCCAGGAAGCCAACTCGCGGGCTGTTGCGCCAGGGACCCACCCGTAGGCGCTGACCATCAACGGCGATGAGCTCGACGCCACCGGCCGACATCGGCGGTCAGCCTACTGTCATGCCGGGTGCCGATCGCCGACATCCCGTGGCCCGGCCGCCTCGACGGCGATGAGGCGGAGAGGGCTGGGCGCGTTCGATGCCCGGGTCCGCCAAATGTGGCCGGCCGTTCTGTTCGCTTCGGCTCAGACCGGCCGTTTCCCGGATTTCGACTTCCAGCCGAGCTACATGCCTTGCTTGCGAGCCCGCACGATGAGGGCGACCGGGAAGGTGTCCATGGCGGGACGCCAGTAGGCGTCCGCAGCCGACGCCCCCGTGAGGTTGGCCAAGGGCTCGAGCAGATTCTCGATACGAAAGCCGGTGCGGCCCAACGCCGTCGCAAGCGATTCGATCGTGTGTCCGTGGTCCACGCCGGAAACCTCGCCAGAGTGCCAGCGGACCGGGTGCGCTTCGCCATATCGGCGGGGCGGATCCGAACGATCGGCGGGCGCATCCACGAGTGAGAGCATCGGGTGGGGGAGCGACACGACGATGGCCGAGTCCGACTTCAGGACGCGGTGGACCTGACGAAAGACGCGGGTCAGGTCGGCCACACCAGCCAGGGAGAACACCGACAACATGATGTCGACGGTCTCGGCCCGCACGAAGGCCAGTTCTGCGAGATCGCGCTCGTGCACCTCGACGCTGAGACCGCGCCGCGCAAGGTAGCGGCGGGCTTCATCCGCGGCTACCGGGGATGGCTCGACCGCGATGACCCGGGCTCCCGCCGTGGTCAGCGCGGCTGCCGGCTGACCGGACCCGCAGCCGAGCAGGAGCACCCTCCGTCCGGTCAGCGCGCCGAGCAGCCGGAGCGTGTTCTCATCCGCGACCAGCGGGCCGTAGTGGACGGTCTCGCCCCAATCGTCCCCGGCCAGCGGGTAACCGGCCAGAGGGCGGGGGTCGGCCGTCATGGACGCGGGTTGCCGCCCACGATGAAATCCTCGACCATGTGGCGAGCATCGTCGTCGCGTACCTGCACCGGCGGGCTCTTCATGAAGTACGCCGACGGCGCCCACAATGGTCCGCCGATCCCCCGATCCATGGCCAGCTTGGCGCAGCGGACGGCATCGATGATCACGCCGGCGGAGTTGGGTGAATCCCAGACCTCGAGCTTCAACTCGATGTTGAGGGGGACGTCGCCGAAGTTGCGACCCTCGAGCCGGATGTACGCCCACTTCCGATCCTCGAGCCAGGGCACATGGTCAGACGGCCCGATATGGACCATGCCGGGTTCCATGGCTTGGCGAGTGACCTGCGACGTGACTGCCTGGGTCTTGGAAATCTTCTTCGACTGCAGGCGGGTCCGCTCCAACATGTTCATGAAGTCCATGTTCCCGCCGAAGTTGAGCTGGTACGTCTTGTCGATCGCCATCCCCCGGTCCTCCATGAGGCGCGCGAGGATCCGGTGGACGATGGTGGCGCCTACCTGTGACTTGATGTCGTCACCGATGATCGGCACGCCGGCTGCCTCGAAACGAGCCGCCCACTGCGGATCGGACGCGATGAACACCGGGATGGCGTTCACGAAGCCGACTCCGGCGGCGAGGCAGGCCTCGGCGTAGTACTTCTGCGCGGCTTCGGAACCGACAGGCAGGTACGAGACGAGGACATCGGCCCGGGCCTCACGGAGGGCATCGGCCACATCGACGGGGGCTGCGGGCGACTCCTCGCAGACCTCTCGGTAATAGGTGCCGAACCCGTCGAGGGTCGGGCCCCTGAGCACCGGTACGCCGAGGTCGGGCACGTCCGCGAATCGGACGGTGTTGTTCGGCGCGGCGAAGACCGCCTTGCCGACGTCGACACCCACCTTGTTGGCGTCCACGTCGAAGGCAACGACGACCTCGACATCGCGCACGTGGTAACCGCCGAGGTCGACATGCATGAGTCCGGGTACCTGCTCCGACGGATCGGCGTCCCGGTAGTAATGCAGGCCCTGCACCAGAGAGCTGGCGCAGTTGCCGATGCCGGCGATTGCCAGTCGTACCGTGCGACCGGCGGAACTGGGAACGCGGTTGCTCATGAGTTGTCTCCGGGATTGCTCTGGGCCTGCTCGGCACGGGCGAGGTTGGCGAGCCAGGCCATGTCGTATTCGATGGACGCGAGTTCCCGCACGTGGCGGGCCAGTTGGTACGGGTCACCGGGGGTTGCCCGCCGCAGTTCGGCCAGGCGGGCCCGGAGGATCGAACACCGCTGCTCGATGATTGCCAGTCGCTGCGCGGCGTCGAGATGGTGGAAGAGCGCAAGTCGTAGATCGAACGAAGCTGCAGTGGCGGCGCCGGCAGGATCGGTCAACTGGTCGATGAGCCGGGCTTCGCCGCCTGCCGTGATGCCGTAGACCTTGCGGGCCCGTCGCGGGGTAGGTGACGGCTCCACCGTGCGGCTGCGAGCCGCCGCCAGCTCACCTGCAAGGGAGCCGGTCATCGGTACCGCGCTGACCACGCGGGCAGCCGCTTCGACGGCCTTGACCAGCCCGTCTCGCTCCAGCCGCGACAGAGCCGGGTAGACGGAGCCGAATGACACGGTCGACGGCGAACCGAGCAGCTCTGGGAGCCGCTTCGTGATTTCGTAGCCGTGCAGCTCCTGGTCGGAGAGCAGTCCGAGGATGGCGAGGTCGAGCATCTGCACATTCGATGAGGGGAAGGTTCGCGAGGTCTGATACATCGCGAAGTTGTATCGACACGATATATCGATCGATCCTTCTCTGGCAAGGAGCGGAGCGTGACCTTCGCCGCTCCGGCCTCGGGGAACAGCACCGGTTCGCCGGCTCACAGCCGCGGTCGACCAGTACCCTGTGCGTCTGTGAAGTTCCATCCCGCGTCCCTCGCGGGAACCACGGGCCCGACTGCCGGGGTCATCGACTATCGACTGGCCCGGCGCGCCATCATCAGCGAGTACCGCAAGGGCAGGCTGTCGATCACCGATGTCTGCGACGCCCATCCCGAGTTGCGGCGTGCTGCGGCCGAGTACTCACGGCCCACCACCGAGCCGTGTCCCATCTGCGAAGAGACCACCCTGGTGTTGGTCTCCTACGTCTTCGGGCCGCAACTGCCCGCCTACGGGCGCTGCGTGGCCACCTTGGCGGAGCTGGCGAAGTTGGCCGAACGTGCCACCCACCAGGGTGAATACACCTGCTACGTGGTGGAGGTCTGCCCGGCCTGCCATTGGAACCACCTGAACCAGGTGCTGCCCATCGGCCGGAGCGGTTCGTCGGCCCCTCGGCCGACCACGTGACGCCACCCTCGACGGGGCGGGCTCCTGACGGAACACTGGTCGAAGATCTGGCCGATCTGCGGCGCCATGCGCGCCGGGAGCAGCGGCGGGTTCGTCGGCGCGAGGGCCGCCTTCGTCGACACACGAGACGTTCCTTCCCGTGGCGTCACCGCCGCGCCATCTACGTTGCGCTGGTCGTGCTCCTGGCCTCCACGACCGGCGCCGGGGCGGTCCTTTCTCGCATTCCCCTGCCCCAGACCGATACGCCGCCGCAGACCTCTTATCTGTGTACTGCAGATGTGACGCGCGGCTGTGGGCCCGACAACGCGCTGGCGTCGTTCTCGGCTGAGCAAGACCGCCAACTCGTTCGTTTCAACCAGATACCCAAGGTGTTGGTGGACGCGGTCGTGGCCGCCGAGGACCGCACGTTCTTCACCCACTCCGGAGTCGACCCCTCGGGCGTCATCCGTGCGTTGTGGCACGACCTGCGAGGGGAGGGGTCACTGCAGGGCGGCTCCACCATCACCCAGCAGTACGTCAAGAACGCCTACCTGACGACGGAGCGAACCGTCAGCCGCAAGCTGCGAGAGGCCGTGCTCGCGGTGAAGCTCGAGCGGCAGCTCAGCAAGGAGCAGATCCTCGAGCGATATTTGAATGCCATCTACTTCGGCCGAAGCGCCTACGGCGTGGCCGCTGCGAGCAGGGCCTATTTCGGACATGACCTGAGTCACCTCGAACTGCACGAGGCCACGTATCTCGCGGGGCTCATCCGATCGCCCGAGACCGCGGACGTTTATTACGCAGACGCCCGCAACGAGGCGAGCTTCCGCATGCGGGCAGTTCTGGACGCCATGGTGCAGCAGCAGGTCATCACGCCAGCGCAAGCCATCGATGCTGCGGCGGTCCCCTTCGAGCGTTATGTGATCGGCCGGCAGGATCGCAAGGGGCTCGGAGAGGTGGCGCACGCCGCCGAATGCGGCACGCCCTACTTCGTCGACTACGTGCGCCAGACGCTGTTGGCCGATCCGCGCATCGGCGCTGGTCTGTACACCAAGGGCCTGCGCATCTACACCACTTTGGACCTCGACAAGCAGTGCAAGGCGTTCAAGACGCTTTATCTCGACACGCTGACCGATCTGGCCAACGACCCGTCCGCCGCGCTGGTCTCCATGGACCAACTCGGGCGGGTGGTGGCCCTGGTGGGTGGGCGCGACTACAGCACATTGCAGGTGAACCTGGCCCTGGGCCGTCAGGGTGGGGGATCGGGCCGTCAGCCGGGCTCGTCGTTCAAGCCCTTCACGCTGGCCGCGGCGGTTCAGGGTGGCATCTCGCCCCAATCCAGATATCCGGCGCCGTCGAGGATTGTCATTCCGAACGCGGACGATGGCAAGGACTGGAGCGTCAGCAACTATGCCGACGCGGGCGGCGGCAGCTCATTGACGTTGCTCGACGCCACCAAGGAGTCGTCCAACACCGTCTACGCCCAGCTGATCATGGACGTCGGCCCTGACAAGGTCGCCAATCTCGCTCGCCAGATGGGCGTCACGGCCGATCTCAATCCCGTGCCGTCCCTGGTGCTCGGAACGGCCGAGGTCTCCGTGCTCGACATGGCGTCTGCGTATTCCACCTTCGCCAACCGGGGATGGCACTCGTCTCCCCAAGCCGTTGTTCGCGTCGAGGACAGCGACGGCCGGACGCTGTGGGAGCCGCTGCTCGACACCCGCCAGATCCTGCGGGAACAGGACGTGGACCAGGTGACGAGCGCACTGCGGCGGGTGATCCAGGGCGGCACAGGGAAACGAGCCACCATTCGCTTGGACGCCGCGGGGAAGACCGGCACCACCGAGGACGCACACGACGCCTGGTTCGTCGGATACACCTGCAACCTCACGACCGCCGTGTGGATGGGCTACGCCGGTAAGGCCGAGGAGGCCGTGCAGCCGATGCGCAACATCCTCGGGGTCAAGGAGGTTACGGGCGGTTCAGTGCCGGCGACCATGTGGTCGCAGTACATGGACGCAGCCACGGACGGCGTGCAGCAATGTGACCTCACGCCGGGCACGGTGCAGTACGCGGGGACGATCCTTCATCCCGAGTTGGCGACCACGACCACGACGACGATGCCTCCCACGACGACTTCTCCGACTACTACCGGGGTGCCGCGCAGCACGACCTCCAGCATCCCCGGCCCGCCCCCGACCGCCGTGGAGACCACCACGACCCTTCCGTCCGACCCGTCGTTCGACACCAATCAAGCGGCTGGAACCAATCAAGCGGCTGGAACCAATCAAGCGGCTGGAACCAATCAAACGGCTGGAACCAATCAAACGGCTGGAACAAATACGACGGCTGGAACAAATACAACGGCTGGCACCAATCAAGCCGTGGGGAATGCACTCTCGGCAGCCAGCGGTGCGGCGGCAGCGCCTTCGACGCGAGCGGGAACAGCCCGCTGAGCGTTCCGAGGCCAACTCGGCCCCATCGGAGCGGCGAACTCGCGCAAGCGAACCGAAGCCGGCCGTGGGCTGACCGCTGGCGAGGGACGCTACGTTGGCTCCGGTGACCACCGTGTGCCAGAGCTGCGGCCGGGACGGGGAAGCCGTCGTGGCGGTTCGACGGGTCTATCTCACGCTTCCGGATTGGGATCGCGAAGAGCAGGTCGAGGTCCTCGACGAGGTCGAGCACTGGTGCTCCGTTTGCCGCGAGCACTATCCCCACCAGCTCCTCGACGACTCCGAGGCTTGAACATCCCGGTCGAGATGTCGCAACGGATTCCGCACTCATCCCCGGACGTGTCCTTCGTTGTCACACCCCGTCGTCATGATGGGGCGCATGATGCAGTCGCCAACCTCATTCCAGCTGGCGGGCCTGGTCACTCGGCCGGCTAAGCTCTCCCAGCCGAGTCACCAGGTGGGCTCCACTGTTTCGGTGGCTTCCACATCGGCCCTGCTCCACATCGGAGCCCCGGCTCGTCGCCGGGTCCACAGGGAGGTAGCTGCTCGCCATGCGGGCCTACGAATTCATGATCATGTTCGACAACGACCTCGACGACGCGGCTATCCAGGCCACGCTTGGGAGAGTCAACGAGATGGTCCAGGCTGGCAGCGGCCAGGTGGTCAACATCGACCGCTGGGGACGCCGTCGCCTTGCCTACGAGATCAACAAGAAGCACGAGGCCTATTACGTCGTCCTCGAGATCGTCACCGAGGCGACCAACCTCGACGACATCGAGCGTTATCTCCGCATCTCGGACGGCGTCGTGCGCCACAAGTCGCTCCGCCTGCCCGACAAGGAAGCAGCTCGTCGCGGCCTGCTCGAGAAGCGCGCCGCTTCGTGACGAGGAGGGACTGAGATGGCGATCGGCAACAACATCGACCTGGTGGGCAACCTCACACGTGACCCCGAGCTGCGCTACACACCGGGGGGCATGCCGGTAGCTACATTCG
>JAXDQG010000224.1:0-7054 GCA_034667945.1 Acidimicrobiia bacterium
TGGCGTGACGATCGACGAGCTGGTCCAGGCCATGGAGGCCGGAAACGCCTATCGGACCTCGCCGCTCATCCACCGCAACAGCGACGACGGCATCACCGAGGACGTGCGCGCGGTGGCCTTCGATGATCACGGTCTGGCCACCGCAGATACGCGGGTCATCCTGCACCGCCTGTTGGCCGAGTTGCCCAAACGAGAGCGACGCATCGTCTACCTGCGGTTCTTCAGCGACCTCACGCAGAGCGAGATCGCCGAGCAGGTGGGGGTGAGCCAGGTGCACGTCTCCCGGCTGCTGCGTGCCACTCTCGAGACGTTGCGCAAGGGCCTCGAGGCCGTGCAGCCTGCCCGCTGTCCCGGCGGACTGCCATCAGAGGATGGGTCCCTCTGGGACGAAGACTAGGGACCTGGGCCGGGAAAGCTCGTCGCTCCGCCGCCCCAGCGGCGGTGCTTGGTCACCGCGAAGTGGATGCTGTTGCTGGCCGCGGTGACTTCCCAGCTGTCGGCGGCCGCGTCGAGGATCTCCGCCACCAGCGGATCGATCTCGGGTCGCAGGTAGACGCCCGAACGTGAGCCGAGCACGTTGATGGTGTCGTCGTGCACCCGGTACTCGAGCTCGATCTCGTCGCCGACGCTCTCCTGCGCCATGAGATGGATCAGCTCGTCGACGGCTATCCGCAGCTCGTCGACCTCGTCGACGGTGAAACCGCACTCCCCCGCCAGCCCGGCCGCCACCAGTCGCCCGAGCCGCAGATAGGCAGGCTGGGCGGGCACCTTGACGTGCACGCGACCCGTCATGCCATCCATGGGCGGGAAACAGTATCGGTCCGCACGACGGACGGATCTCTCCACTTCCACAGATCTCCCCACGGCGTCGCCGCGACTACAACAGCGTCTTGAAGACGTCTCGCGCCTGCACCGCGACCGACGCCCAGCTGTAGCGGGATTCGGCCGCGCCGGCCGCCCGGCGGCCCAGCTGGGCGGCCACCGAAGGATGCGCCCCGGCGGCGAGCGCGGAGCGGAGGGCGTGGTCAGAGCCGGCCTCGACAACGAGGCCGTTGATGCCATCGTGGACGAGTCCGGACAACCTGCCGTTGGCGCTGGCCACCACCAGGCAACCGGCGGCCATTGCTTCGACGACGGCGCGGTCGCTCGGGGGTTCCTCTGGTGCGTACACGAAGACGCTCGCGCTGCGGAGCAGCTGCATGCGCCGACCGGTGGAGAGCGCCCCCACCAAGCGGGTTTCGATGCCTCGTCCACGGGCGACCGCCATGGCGTCGGCCAGCCGGCCAGAGATCTGCGCTACCGCCGCGGGCCGGTCGGGGACCAGCAACAACACCTCGCGTAGGCCGTCCCGCTGATCGACCATGTCGAGGAGCCGAGCGCCGTCGTGCTCCATGCCGAGGTGCACGACCGTGGCCAGCCGACGGGGTTCTCGGAGCTCGCCGCAGGTGGCGGGTGGTGGCGTGTCGACCCCGACGGGCTGCCAGCTGACCGAGCTCCCACCGGGCGAACGATGCAGTCGACCGAGGTCTTCCTCGTCGCGGGCCAGCGTGTGGTCGGCGCCCAGTCGAAGCCGCAGCTCTACATCGTCACTCGGGACTCGGACCTCCTCCCAGGGATGGACCGCGCCCGAAGTTCGGGCCACAACCACCGGGATGTCGAGCGGGCGGGCGGAGCGCAGCGCAGCCAGTCCGCTCAGCCAGCAATCGGCCTGCACCACATCGGGCCGGTCCGTCGACCAGCGTCGGCGCAGCACATTGGCCAGGGAGCCGCCCAGAGCGCTGGCCGTCGCCAGATCGGCACCCGCGTAGCACCCCGACGCCAGCACATCCTCGTCGCCCCAGAGGATCACGCCGACCTCCGAGTGGGGCATGAGCCTGCGCAGCTCCCACGCCAGCCGTTCGATCGGGTGGGCGTCCGCGCCCCCGGTTGGAGAGCTGCTCGGAGGAGCGGCGGGACGGCTCACCCCAACCAGGTCGACGCGCATGGCCGCCCTGTACCCCTGTCTTACAACTCTCTAACCCCGATTTTGACGCTCGGCGGTCAGCTCACCGGTTGGGGTGGGGAGGGGCGAATAGGTGCTCGGGCGCCCCTCGATTGGAGGTCGGCGGCCGCGCGATTGACCGTCTGGGCGTCCCTCGGACGGGGGTCAGGGGCGCGGCGGTTGGGGTGGTCTGGGCGGACGGCGCGTGGACTCCTGGCGGCCCAACTGGCGTGACGGGATGCGTATTCGCCCCACGGTCAATCCGCCGACCACGGCCAGGGTCACCGCCGTGCTCAGACCCAGCACGATGCGCACCACCGGCATGAGGCCCGGAGCCACGAGGATGGCCACCAACCCGGTGAGGGCCAGCGCAGCCAGCGGCACGAGGAACAGTCGCTCGACAGAGAGGAGTTCCTCTGGGTTCTCCTTGCGCCGACCGGAGCCAACCTCTTCCCAGCCCAAGGTGGCCGTCCAGATGCAGGCCAGCCCCACGGCCAGGGGGGCCACGGACAGCACGCCCCGCACGACGAGGGGCAGGAAGGTCAACTTGAAGAACAACAGCCCGATGGCGGTGATGAGTGCTCCCAGCACCACCAGCGCGATGCGCTCGCCCTTCTCCGCGTCCATGCCCGAATCAGCGCCTCACGTCAGCGAGTGCGAGCTGAGCTCGCGATTCAACACCTGGGGAAGCCGGATGTACTCGATCTCGTTGAGAGCTTGGTTCTGACCGGCGGTCTCGACGCGAATGGTGCCGTAGCCGAGAAGCTTGCCCAGCAACGACTGTCTGAGCTGGATGTCGGTCAGCTTGGTCTTGGGGATTTCGTTGAGGCGTAGGTCGAGAAATCCACCCAGCTCGACGAGCCGATAATCGGTGACATAGAAGCGGGTGACGCTCCAGTCGACGAGCTTGAAGAGGAAGTACAACTGGCTCACCAAACAGACGCCCGCAAGGACCAGCTGCGCGGGTCCGGCAGGTGCCGCCAGAGTGAGCGCCAGGGAGATGGCGGCTATGAGAATTGCCACCCAGGTCTCTGACAACAGCCAGACGACGTGTCGGCGCTCGCCATACTTGACGATCTCCCAGGCGCCAGTTCGCTCGCTGAAAAGGCGGTGGTCCTGGAAATCGGGAACCACATAGCGGTGGTAGAGACGTTGCAGGATCCGCCCTGGAGAGCCCTGCGAGCCGTTGGTCCCGGTGGCACGCTGCGCGCTCATGCGTCGCAGGCGAAGGGGACGTCGGCTGCGGTCGCGGCGGTCGCGGCCGGATAGAGCTCCACGTCCGCAGGCTAGCGAACGCCGGCCCGACGCTGGTGGACGAGGTATGCAGGCTGTGCTGCCCCGTCGTCCGACGTCGGGCCCCCGCTACTCATCGCCGCGCCTCGGTGAGCGCGATGGCGGAGGCGCGATCTGAAATCAATGCCCTCTCGGCGTCAATGCCCTCTCGGCGTCATTGATCGTGCTGGTCCTGGTACTCCTTCGCCTCGGTTTCGTTCTCGAAGCGGCGCTCGGCCTCGTTGAGGTCGCCGCCGGCTTGCTTGGTCGCTTTCTCCGCTCGGGCTTCGTCACGCATGACCCTCTGGCCGAGCCAGTCGTCGACCGTGCTGTTGGGGGGTTCGCGATAGGTCTCGTCTGGTGTCGCCATGCGGGTTCGCATACCCCACCTCGCCCGGGCTTCACGCCCCAGCAGGGGGCGGATTGAGACGTGGTCGGCAGATGAGCGGCATCAGTTGCCGCTGCGAATTCTGCTGTCGAGACCGTCGTTGACCTCATGGATGGCACGCATGCGGCTTGTCGGGTAATGCCCGTCCTCAAGCGGGGCGAGAAGGCCGTTGACGACGGCCCGGCCCGGCCAACTGCTCGTGCCAGCGGCCTGACCCGCTGTCGTCGGCTGTGATCGCCGACCGCGTTGGCGATGGCGTTTCGTTCGTTTGGCGCTGAGGGCGTGGGGGTATCCCTTGCGGCGAAGCGCTCCGTTGACCCCCTTCCCCCCTGGCGGAGCGTCCGAGACTCCCGCAGCCGGTCACCCCTCCTCCGGCTGCGGGAGTCGCGCGTTCGGGCCCCGGCGGACGGGTTCGTCTCGTTGGGGCGAAAGGGCTGCCGCGGACGACCGATGGCCGGCTGCAACGCCGTTTCGGCCCGCAACGAGGCGGGGTAACGCCCAGCGCCGCCAACGAAAGGACGCCCGTGATGGCGAAGGACACCAAGGAGTTCGGTCAGTCTCCTACCGGAGGCGTCGACTACGACGAGAACGCCTTGAGAGATGCCGCAGCCAAGTTCCACGCCAGCACAGACGAGAGTCACGAGCGGGATCCCGACCCGGAAGGCGGTCATGATCCGGCCGCTCTCGAGGAGGCTTCGGAGAGAATGGGCGCCGACCGCTGAGGGTCGACGCCATCAGCGGAGGCTTGCGCTCCGCGCTCTGACCGGGTGCCGGCCCCTGTCTCAGGAACCGGCACCCGGTCCGCGTTGCCGCCAAGAAAGGTCTCTCCGGAGACGGCGTCGCCACTCACCGAATGTGGCCGCCCGACCACATTCGCGTCCAAGAACGCCCGGTGGGAGCAGCAGATTCGACAGCGTGTGTGCCGTCGAATCGACGTCGAATCGATGCATACGGACCGGTTCGAACACGTACCGGGATGGCTCAACATTCTTTCTTGATTAACTGACACATATCTCAAGAAACGACGGCGGCTCAGGCTGCACAGAACAGCTGCACAACCCAGATCGTCCCGCGTGCATCCCGTGCCGCCCCAAGACCCGCAACGCTGAACGTTGGCTCGAGCATGTTCGCCCGGTGCGGAGCTGAATTCATCAAAGCGGCCTGAATGAGCTGCGCTTTTGGGCCGACGCCGACATTCTCGGCCACCAAGCCACAGGGCCGTGCTGACGCCGATCTGACGACCTCCGCGAACCCGGGGTTGTGGCGGAGCACGCCGGTCGTCGCCAGCTGACGCGCCCAGGCCCGCGCCCCCTCCGTGAGCGACGGTGACATCGCCAACGCCGGCATCGAGGCGTCCGAGCGAGCCGCCGCAATACTGATCGACAGCTCGGCTTCGGCCTGAACGTCGACGACCGCACTTTCGACCGACGTCGATGTCGACGTTCCAGCAGACGGCCCGCCTGCGTCGGCGGCCGTGGTCGGCGTCGTCGTCGGAGCAGACGTCGGGGCCGTCGTCGAGATCGGGGTCGTCGTCGAAGTGGCGCTCGAAGTCGACTTCGGGGCCGTCGTCGAAGTGGAGCTCGAAGTCGAAGTCGAGTTCGTCGCCGGGGTCGGGGTCGGGGTCGGGGCCATTGTCGAAGTCGGCGTCGTGGCTTCGGTCGACGTCTTCGGCGGGGTCAAAGGCGAAGTCGATGTCGTCATCGAGGCGGGGAGAGCCATCGGTGTCGTGGTTCTCGTCGCAACCGCAGCCGTGGGTGTGGACGTCGGTGCCGAGCCGGAAGTCTCGCCCGAACTCGGCAACTGCACCGGCGACCCCGACGAACCGCCGCGCACTCCCACAACCGAGCCGATCGTGACTGAGGCCTGCGGAGCTGTGGCGGCGGCCTGCAGTGGTTCAACTGGGCTCGCCGGCGTCGGCCCCAAAGCCGCCGCATCAGCTTCCCCATCCCCCGTGGCCGGCACGAGTTCCAAGACCCACGCCACCGAGCCCGATCCTGCACGCCCCGCACCAGCCAAATCACCGGGCATCATCATGAACCTCGGCCCCTCGGCACGATGTTGCAGGGCCGCGCCGGCCAGGCCCGCCACCGCCATGGTCAGCGCGCAAAGTTGGCTGCCCCACCACAACCAGCGGACCCGGGCACAACCACGTCGAACTCGATCAAACCGGCCACGTTCGCTCACGGGAGCCCATAGGTCCGCAGCGACGGAAAACGTTCCGCACGGACCAGCACACAAGCCGATGGGACAACCCGCAGCGCATGCTCCGCCCGCACGACACAGCGCCACCGCCCGCTCGCGCCGACTGAGCGCCACGCCCAACCCTCCGCCGAGCACGTCCGCCAAAAGGCCGGGTTATGGCGACTCCACCTTCCCCGAGCGACCACTCCAAGGATCCGGCCGTACACTTTGAGTGGCAGAAGCTTGTAAGGGTTTCACACGAGTGGCCCGGCTGCAGAGCGCACAGGACACAGCACCCACGCAACATGGAATTTCGCACATGACAGCGCCGGATGCCGGGACGATCGGCACCACCGGCGATAACCACAGGTCACCGGGCCGTCACTCGGGGCCGCCGACCGCACGCGCACATCGATGGCCGCTCAAGGCTTACATGGCGCTCATCGTCGCCGTCTCGATGATGGTGGCCGCGGCCGGTGCGATCTTCGTACGCCGCGCCTCGATCAACAACGCCCGCCGCTCCGCGGTCTCCGAGGCGCAGTTCGGTGCAGGTCTGGCTGCCAGGGCCGTCGCCTCCGACATCGAGCTGCTCCGCACCACGGTGGGCGCCACAGCAGCCAACCCGGCCATCTCCCATGTGTTCGAGAACTCCACCGGCTGCACGCTCACCTTCGGCGGCGGCGACGCCTTCGAGAGTGGTCACATCGACGTCGTCGACTCTGGCGGAGCCGTCCGCTGCACCTCGCTCCAGTCCCCCGAGGACGTCGGCTACGGCAACTCGCCGTGGCTGAGTCGGGCGCTCGAGCACCCGGTGGTGGAGGGCCCCGTCACCGATCCGCGCACGGGACGGCTTGTGCTGGTGGTGGCCGCCCCTGTGCCCGGTCGGGGGATCGTGGTGAGCTTCGCCGACCTGAACTCGCTGGGCTCCGCCCTCAGCGACCATTTCGGCGGCCCGCACAATCTCGAGTACATCGTCACCTCCGCAGATCAGCGGACGATCCTCACCAGGTCGGTCGACTCGGTGCGCTGGGTGGGCAAACCGACCACCAACACCAGCTTCGCGCCTGATCGCCGGGGCACTCCCACAAGAGACGTCGACGGCAAGAGTCGGCTCTACGGGAACGCAGACGTTCCCGGCATCGGATGGGCGACGTGGGCGGGGGCCGACGCCAGCGACGCGGTCACCGCTGCCCGGCGGCTCGCCCAGCAGGAGGCCGCCATCGTGCTGGTGG
>JAXDQG010000225.1:0-2908 GCA_034667945.1 Acidimicrobiia bacterium
CCACACTGATGGCAAAGATGGTCGCCACCTTCGACCAGCTCACGCAGGGGCGGGTCTACATCAACCTCATCGCCGGCGGCGGGGTCGAGGAGATGGCGGCTGACGGGGTCTTCTTCGACCATGACCAGCGCTACGAGGTCATGGACGAGACCGTCACGCTGATGAAGCAGGCCTGGGCCTCGCGGGCGCCATTCGACTGGGAGGGTCGCTACTTCAGGGTCGTGCGGGCGGATGTGCGGCCCAAGCCCTGGCAGCAGCCGCACCCGCCCTTCTACATCGGCGGCATCTCGCCGGCGGCCATGGACGTCGGTGCCAAACACGCGGATGTCTACCTGTACTGGGGCAACACGGTCGAGCAGATCTCCAAGGACATCGCCGAGGTCCGAGGACGGGCGGCCGCGCTGGGCCGCGACGACCAGCTTCGCCACGGCATGCGGTTCCAGGTCCTCGTGCGCGAAACCGAGGACGAGGCCTGGCGAGATGCGGAAGCGCTGATCGCTTCAGCGACTGACCGCTCCCGGGCCTCACGTATGCGGCGAATGGGCCAGCAGTCGGAAGCCGATGCCCGCATGCGGCGCATCGCGCTGGAGACGGCGGGGGAGAATTGGCGCATCGCTCCGCATCTGTGGGCAGGGATCACCACCGTGCGCCACGGCGCCGGCGTGATGATCGTCGGCAACCCCGAGCAGGTGGCGGAAACCATCGAGCAGTACATCCAGCTCGGGTGCACGTCCTTTTGTCTCTCGGGCTATCCCCATGACGAAGAGGCCCAACGCTTCGGCGAGCTGGTGCTGCCGGCGTTTCGCTGATGGTCGGGCGGCGCTGATGGTCGGGCGGCGCTGAGGTTCGGGCGGCGCTGAGGTTCGGGCGGCACCGACGCGACCGCTACTCCAGCTGGACGTAGCCGGGGACCTCGACATGGGGCGTGTCGAGATAGACCTTGGCCTCGGGCGGCCCGGAGAACCGGCCATGGCTCCACCGCACCTCGACGTGACCTTCCACGGCCGTGGCCAGCCCGGTGAAGCGGTCGAGCACCGTGGCCCGCCAACCGACCCGGGGCTGGCCGCCAGCTTGCGGAAAGACCTCGAACGCCCGCAAACGGAACTGCTGCTGCCAGTCCCAGGCGGTGGTGACGCGCAGGCGGAGAGGCGCACCGCCGGTCGGTGAGGAGCCCAGCACGTAGTAGGGCGTGGAGCCGATGCGCAGCAGTCGCCAAAGCATGCCCAGCTGCTCGTTGGGGCTGCGGAGGGCCGTGGACCAGCGCCCGACCGTCGCCAGCGCCACCGCGCCAGTCAACTCGTCGTAGGGGACGACGGCCACTTCCGGCCAGGGGCCGCGGAGCTCCTGGGCCAGGCGACGGCGGTCGACCGGCGTGAGATCAACAGCCCGTGTGGGCAGGTCCGGCAGGTGGCCCGTAGCGGCCCGGTACAGCGCCTGATAGGCGGCCGGCGCCACGTCGTCGAACCAGTCCAGCGCGGCGCGGATGCCGTGGCCACCTCGCAGAAGCCGGTCGAAGAGGTAGGCCGGCGAGGCGTTGATGACGATGCGCGACAGATACTTGCAGGAGATGAGGAAGACGTGGTCGATGCGGAGGTCGGCCGGGACGACTTCGTCGCCCGGAGCACGGATGGAGCCTTTCCACTCGATCCTCATCGGCTTCCGTTGACGAAGCCCTTCCCGCGCCGCCAGGAAGGCGAGGCCGTTGTCCCACGCAGCGATGAAGGCCTCTCCGTGGCCACCACCGGCGTGGGCGGCCGAGAGCAGCTCCCACGTGGCGGGAGCGACGTTGACCAACTCGGACGGCCGGCTGTCGAGCGCGCTGCACAGATCCGGACGGCCGAGCGTCCCCAAGCCGGTCACCACCTCGGTGACCACCGTGCGCAGGTCAGGCACGGGGCTGGAGGTCTTTCGCCATCCAGAAGCCGGTGTGGGGGAGGTGGCGCTGGCCGCCCTTGGCGTAGCGGGTGAGCCGATCGAACCCGTCGGGACAGCCCAACTGGATGACATCGAAGATGACCGAAGGACCGGCCGCCCGCAGCGCCCTGGCTGCGTCCGTGGTCCGCAGTGGGGCATGTGAGGTGAGCTGCAGGATGGGCTTCAGGCCTCTTGCCGCCATCACGTGCGACCTCCCCACTGCCTGCCACGCCTCGTCGATCCTGGTCAGGCCGGTTCGTGGAACGGTGAGCCCGCCCGTGATGTCGATGTACCAGACGTCCCGATCGGCATCCTCCGCCACCAGGTCCACCGTGAGGCCGGTGCCCCGCACCTTGTGCGCCGTGGCCGTCACCGTGAAGCCGGCCGCGGCGAGCACGTGGCGGGCAGCATCGACCACGCCGATGCCGTCCGCCGGCGGCGGGGCGTTCTGGAGAATGCCTTCCTCGGCGACCCGACGCCTGGCGATGTCGACGTAGGCGGGGTCGAGGTCGTAACCGATGTAGCGCCGGCCGGTGCGGGCGGCGGCAACCAGTGCCGAGCCCGAACCCATGAACGGGTCGAGCACCAGGTCGTCACGGTAGGTGTAGAGGTGGATGAGCCGCTCGGGGAGCTCGACGGGGAACGGAGCCGGGTGGCGAACCCGGGTGGCGCTCTCGGGCGGAATGTCCCAGACGTCGAGCGTGGCCGCCATGAACTCGTCGGCCGTCAGCGTCGATTGGTGGGGGAGGCCACCGGCCGCCCGTTTCGGCGGCTTGCGGGCCCGGTCGAAGCGGCCCTTGGATGCGATGACAACCCGCTCGGTCAGATCCCGCAGGACAGGATTGGCCGCTCCCCGGTAGGAGCCCCAGGCGCAGTTGCCCGAGGCGCCCGCGCTCTTGCGCCAGATGACCTCGCCCCGCAGCAGCAGGCCGAGCCGGTCTTGCAGGATGGTCGTGACGTCGGCCGAGAGGCTGCGGTAGGGCTTGCGCCCGAG
>JAXDQG010000226.1:0-2848 GCA_034667945.1 Acidimicrobiia bacterium
CTGCCCCGGCGTGCAGTACCCACACTGCAGCGCGTCGTGCCGGACGAACGCCTCCTGCACCGGATGAAGCTCGCCATCGCTCGCCAGGCCCTCGATCGTCGTGACCTCGCGACCCTCACACTGAGCAGCCAGCATCAGACACGACAGCACTCGTCTCCCGTCGACCAGCACCGTGCACGCGCCGCAGGCGCCCTGGTCGCAGCCCTTCTTGGTGCCAGTGAGCCCCAACCGGTCGCGGAGCGCATCCAGCAGTGTCTCGTGACTGGCGACGCGCAACTCGTAGGCCGCACCATTCACGGACGTCGTCAACGCAAGTAGTGACTGGGTTGCGCCTGCCATCACCGTCTCCTTCACCTCGGACCTCGTGGCGTCCCCGCACGGCCCCCGACGAGGACGGGCCCCACGAACAAAGTGGCCGCCAGCGAGGCCTAGTGGCATGCCGAACAGGTTCGGCGAGATCCGTGGAGCCGCGGGCTGGTTCATTCGGGCATCTGCCCTCATCGCTCCCCCCGGATGCCTAGGCACCCGGCAGCGTGGTTCGCCACACAGGCTATTGGCGATGCGACTGTTCAGGCTTCTGTCGGATGACTCTATTTCCGCCGGGGCGGCGGTCGTTACCCGCGGACTGGTCCGCAATCAGGGGAAAACCAGGCTGCAATCTCATCGATCGCGCGGATTTCGCTGCAAGGAGCCGATCGCTGCCCGGATGACGTTCGTGACCGCATCGGGGTGGGAGATCAGCGTGAGGTGAGATCCACCGTGAAAGACCGTGACTCGCGAGTTCGCTCGTTTCGCCATGGCCACCTTCGAGGTCTGCGTGATGATCTGGTCGCCGCTGCTGATGAAATACCACGACGGGATCGTCTTCCACGCCGCGTGCTCAGAGGGCGTGTCGAACGCTTCTGTGGAGGCTGTCCGCTGCGACGCCCACAGGCGGGCGGCAACGTCCCCGGGGAGATCGGCGGCGAAGTTCTGGACGAAGATTGCCTTCTGAAGGTAGAGATCGGTGGCACCGAGCGGTGCTCCAGGATAGGACAGCGTGTCGAAGAGCTGACTCTTCGGTTTGCGATTCAGCACCGAATCCGCTCCACTCAGTGAGCCGTTCGTTTCCCCGACATCGGGTGCCGCGGCGTCGACGTAGACCAACGCCTTCACTTTGTGGCACCCGGCGGCGGCGTTGGTGATGACCGAGCCGCCGTAAGAGTGGCCGACGAGCACGATCGGCCCGGGCACCGAGTTCAGAAATTCGGCGACGTACTCAGCATCCGTGGTTAGGTCCTCAAGCGGGTTGGCGATCGCCCGGACGTCGTAGCCTTCCGCGAGAAGGAACCCTGTGACCCCGTTCCAGCTGGACGCATCGGCCCAGGCGCCATGAACCAGCACGACCGTGGGCCGCATTGCGTTCGGCGCTGAGGTCGGGATCGTCCCGGCCGAGTCCTCCGCATCAGCCTGGTCCCCGCAGTCGGCGGGATCACGCACATCATCGGTGTCGCCAGCGGCTGGCGCCTCGACATCCGAGGAAACTCTTTGGGGCGCCACGACATAGGTTGGCCAAGGTGGCGTCCCGGGACCAGACTCATCGTCGGCGTCCGCCGCCGCCTCGGGTACCTCAGGGAAGGCACCGTGAGCAACTGATCATCTGGTCCGCCGGTCAGGACCACGCCTGTCCCGAGCAAGATCGCGAATATGCTCGCCGCAGCTAAGAGCGCGCCGATGCGTGTGATGCGACGGCGAATCAAGGAGCAGTATCGAGTTGCGTCGTCAACGCTCATGCGCACGCCTCCTCGGGCAGATCACTCCGAACACTGCGTCGGGCGCCCAAACCTACGGATGACGGTTGTCGACTCGCTTCAGTCAACCGACTGGGCTCGACCACTCTCGGAGCCTGCTTGCGATCACGCGCCTTCGGCCATGAGGCCAAGGTGGACTCCCTCGATGGGTTCCGGATATTTATGGCATCGGCGCGCTCAACTCCTGTCGGGCGCGCCAGCACAGCCGTTCTATGGACGATGCGACTCCCGGTCCAGGAGTCGGGCGAGCTCCCGAGGCCGGCTCAGCGCCGGGCAGTGACCACTGTCGATCTCGACAGGCTCGATCCCGAGGCGGTCGCGAACCACTGGTCGCAGCCAACCTGCCGGAAAGAACCGGTCCTGCCGGCAGAGGACGAAGCGGGTCTCGATCTCCGGCCACGCCCTCAGCGGCCAGGGTTCCCGGCCGGGGGTGTTCGATTGTCGCCGGCCGCGGCGGAGGGCTTCGTCCGCGAGCTCCCGCGAGACATCGTGGTAGAAGACCGCCTGAGCGCTGGAGTCCTCGAGCTGCTCCGGCTGCCACCGAGTATTCGTGAACATCTCTTCGGCCGATTCGCCGGGCGATGGGACCATCGCGGCGACGAGGACGATGAGCCGCGCTCCGATTCGGTCGGCCACGATCGGGGCGGTGTATCCACCGAACGATTGGGCGACGACGGCCACGTCACGTCGATCCCCGATCGCCTCGACGACCGCCGTGGCGTAGTCCGCTAGGCCAGCCGTGTCGTCCTCTATCGGGAGGTCTGGCGCGACGGTGTCGTGCCCGACGGCCCGTAGTTCGGCCTCGACGAGATGCCAGTACCAGCCCACGTCGCCGGCACCATGAATGAATGCGAAGGTCGTCACGTCATCCCAACCTGTTGGTTACGTCTGCGCCCACGGTAGCCCGGGGAGACAGGCAGCAGATCCTCGTTCGGTTGCAGGCCAACGAGTAGGCCTCATGCCCCGGATGGAGCGGACCTGCCGACGGCGGCGACCGACCGAGGAATCCGAATGTCTCGCCGTTGACTCGTCGCCCGAGGCCTCGGCGCGGTTCGGCT
>JAXDQG010000227.1:0-12353 GCA_034667945.1 Acidimicrobiia bacterium
GGGCGAACACGGGGCAAAGGATGAAGATGGTCATGGCGAACGACATCGTCCTGGCCATGCGATCGCCCTCGTAGGTGTCCCGCACCATGGCCAGTGCCAACGACCTCGGGCCCGCCGCGCCGAAGCCCCAGAGGAACCTGAAGGCGATGACCAGCCCGAGGCTGGGTGCCATCGCGGCGCCGCTGGCTGCGATGGCACAAAGACCGAGCCCGCAATAGATCAGCGGCTTGCGGCCGTAGCGGTCGGATAGGGGACCGTAGAACAGCTGTCCCGTGGCCAGGCCGAGGAAGAACGCAGTGATCAGCCAGGCGACCCTCGTGGAGTCCTCCGGGAGTCCGAACGAGCGTCGGACGTCAGCGAAGGCGGGTAGGACCGTGTCGATGGCCAAGCCCACCATGGCCATGCACCCGGCGATCGTGGCCACGAACACGCGGTCGGACATCACTCGTGGTGAGCCCGATGCGACATCTTGCCGAGCGGCCCTGGCCCCAAGCGTGCTGGTCACGTCGTCGGCCACGTCCTGGTACGACGCCGCGTCCACTGCCCCGCCCCCCGAAGCGCTCATGGACGGCGATTGTCCCCCAGCCTCGCGACACCCGTCCAACCTGGGAGGTGTGCGATGCCGTCCTGGGCCCGACGACGATGAGTTCGGGGGGGGTGACGCGGTCCGAACATGCATGAGCGGATTTGATGCAGGTCGACTGCGCAGGCTGCACGAGGTCATGGAGCGACATGTCGAGGAGGGCACCGTCGGCGGTGTGGCCTGGCTCGCCGCCCGGGACGATCAGGTCGAGGTCGGCACGGCCGGCAACCTCACCCGGGGCGAGGCCAAGCCGGTGCAGCGCGACACCATGTTTCGCATCGCCTCCATGACGAAACCCATCCTGGCGGTCGGCACGCTGATCTTGGTCGAGGAGTGCAGGCTCCGGCTCGACGACCCGGTTGACAACATCCTGCCCGAGTTGGCCAACCGCCGGGTGCTCGTCAACGGAGGCGGCCCGATCGACGGCGAGACGGTGCCCGCGCAACGCCCCATCACCGTCCGCGACCTCCTCACCTTCCAGCTGGGGCTCGGGATGGATTTCGCAGCGCCCTGGCCGCAGCCGCTGCTCGAGGCGATGAGCGAGCTCGGAGTCGGTTCAGGGCCGCCTGAGCCCCAGGTGCTGCCCGAGCCCGACGAGTGGGTCCGCCGGATGTCGACCCTTCCGCTCCTTTACCAGCCGGGAGAGCGCTGGCTGTACCACGTCGGCTCGGACGTGCTGGGCGTGCTGGTGGCCCGGGCCGCCGGCCAGCCGTTGGGGGCCTACTTGAAAGAGCGGGTGTTCGAACCGCTCGGCATGGCGGACACCGGGTTTGCCGCGTCCGACGTCGAGCGGCTCGGGTCCTGCCATGGCAAGAACCCGGCGACGGGAGAGCCCTTCGTCTACGACGCCCCGGACGGCCAGTGGTCCAAGCCTCCGGTCTTTCCATCCGGCGGGGGCGGGCTCGTGTCCACGGTCGACGACTACCTCGCCGTCGCCGCCATGCTCATGCGAAATGGCCGGCTTGTGGATGGTTTTCGGCTGGTTTCCAGGCCCTCCGTCGAGACGATGACCACCGACCACATCGGTGCTGATCGACGCGTCCCCGGGCCGTTGCCGGACGGCTCACAGGGCTGGGGATTCGGGGTCGGCGTGCAGGTGCGCCGCACCGGCCTCCCGACCGTCGGCAGCTACGGCTGGGCCGGCGGGCTCGGCTCATCGTGGGCCAATGACCCAAGCGAGCGCCTGATCGGCGTCGTCTTGACCACCGATATGTTCAGCTCCGCCTTCCCACCTCCCGTCACCATCCAGGACTTCTGGACCTGCGCCTACGCAATGGTCGATGACTGACCCGGAGAACGCGGCCTCTCAGGCCTTCTCGTCGGGCGGGCCGGCGTCGACCGCACCGGCCAGTTCGTCGCGCGCCGCCCACTCCAGCAACTCGTCCAGGGCAAAGGGCGCTTCATCCATGCCGGCGTGGAGGTCGCCCACCTCGGCGAAGCGCTTCGGAACCGTCGACATCGTGCAGTCGAGCGGCGATACCGCGTCGACCTCGTCCCAGGTGATGGGCGTTGACACCGTCGCCTCTTGGAAGCCGCGCACCGAATAGGCGCTGGCCATGGTGTGGTCCCGCGCGTTCTGGTTGTAGTCCACGAACAGCGCCTTCGGATCTCGATCCTTGCGCCACCAGGCCGTCGTGACGTCATCCGGTGCCCGTCGCTCGACCTCCCGGGCGAAGGCCAGCGCCGCGCGCCGCACGTCGGTGAACCCCCACAACGGCTGGACCCGCACGTAGACGTGCAATCCCCGTCCCCCCGACGTCTTCGGCCAACCGACCGCGCCCAACTCGTCGAGCACCGCATGGACGACATGCGCCACCCGCTGTACTCGGCTCCACGGACACTCCGGCATCGGATCGAGATCGATGCGCCACTCATCGGGCTTCTCGACATCCGCCCGCCGCGAGTTCCAGGGATGGAGCTCCACGGTCGACATCTGCACCGCCCAGATCACATCGGCGAGCTTGGTGACACACAACTCGTCGGCGTGCTGGCCGTAGCGAGGGAAGTGGACACGCACGGTTTCCAGCCACGGAGGTGCCCCCGCCGGGACGCGCTTCTGGTGCACCTTGTCGCCGCTCAGCCCGCTCGGAAACCGGTGCAGCATGCAAGGCCGCTCCCGCAGGGCGTTGACGATGCCGGGCCCGACTGCCAGGTAGTAGTTGGCCAGATCGAGCTTCGTCGCCCCGGTGGCCGGGAAGTACACGCGATCCGGGTTGGAGACCCGGACCGTGTGCTCGCCGACCTGCAGTTCGATCGCGGGCGCCTTGGCCACGCCGTGACCGTATCGGCTCCAGCGCCGACACATCCGGCGGGTCGGGCTCCCCGGAGGCGCGGCTCAGTCGAGGATGCGGTAGCGGAGCTCGCCGGCGTGGGCCCGTGCTGCCACGCGGCCGTTCTGACGCAGATGCTCGAGATGGGCGAACGTCTCACTGTCGGCCATCGGGCCCCATGAAGCCTCTTTGAACAGGTGCTTGGAGTACTCCGGCACGGTCAGCTCGTTCTCGGGCGCCAGCTGTCCTGCGTTGACCAAGGTGGCCATCCGTTGGTCGTGGTGCTCGATGATCTCCTTCGCCCGCCGCGCAAGCCCTTCGAAGTGGAGACCGTGGGCCGGGAGCACGACCTTGACGTCGTCGAACTCGTACATGCGCTCGAGCGATACGAGGAAGTCGCCCAGCGGGCGCTTCTGCGTGGTGAGGCCGGAGATGTGAGGGGTGATGGTGGGCAACAGATGGTCGCCCGAGATGAACACGCCGCCGGCCGGCTCGTACAGGCACAGATGGTCATTGGTGTGACCGGGCGTATAGAGGGACACCCATTCCCGATCGCCGAGCATGATGCTCTCGCCGTCGATGACTCGGGTGGAGGGCTTGGGCGGCTGCCACAGCTTGGAGAGCAGCAACGGCTTGATGCGCCACTTCAGCCGCTCGCGCCATTCGTTGTCGGGCGGGGGCCCACCCCACGGTAGCGGGCGGTCGAACGGCGAGTGCCGCTCTCGATTGGCCACCCTCATCAGGGCCCGCTCGATGGCTCCGAGCTGGACTTCGTATTCCGACGGAACGGCGACCTCCCGCACGAAGTCGTCTTCCTCGTGCGGATCCCAGTACGTCTTGAAGTTCTCGTGTGTGACCAGCTCGGCACCGGTGCGCTCGCGAATCCGCTGCGCGGCGCCGTAGTGGTCGGGATGCGAGTGGGTGACCACCACGGTGTGGACGCGCTGCATGGGCAGGCCGGCCTGGTCAAGCTTCTGCTGCAAGACCCGCCACGACCGGATGCTTGGTGTACCCGGGTCTACGAGGGCGATCCCCCGACGGTCCTCGATCGCGTAACAGTTGACGTGTCCGAGGCCCGGCATGTTCATCGGGAGCTGGATCCGCAGGACCCCCGGTGCCACCTCGACGACCTCCGCCTGGGGCGGTTGCCGTTCCTCTCGCATGGATCCCCCTGTTCCCACTGATTGAAAGAGACCGTACCTTGTCGAGTCCGGCGCTTCCGAACCTGGGTGCCCTGAACGGCGTGTGTCTCTTGCCACGCCAACCTCACCTCGAGGACGTCGCGGGACGCCCGGTCAGCGCAAAGGTCCTAGGCTCTGCCAGCGGGCCCGCCGCCCCCGGGGGTCTCGAGGTTTCGGGCGCCTCGAATGCCGGCCACCGGCCATGTGTCCGGGACGTTGCGAGGTGGCATTGATGTACCGGTTCGGGGCCTGCGAGCTCGATGTCGAGCGCCGCGAGCTTCGTGGTGGCGGCATCACCACAGCGGTCGAGCCGCAGGTGTTCGACGTGCTCGCGTACCTGGTCGGCCACCGCGACCGGGTCGTGACCAAGGAGGAGCTGCTCGACAACGTCTGGGGCGACCGGTTCGTGAGCGAATCGGCGTTGACCAGCAGGATCAAGTCGGCCCGTCGTTCAGTGGGTGATAGCGGGCAGAGCCAGCACGTGATCCGCACCGTGCACGGTCGGGGCTACCGCTTCGCTGCGCCGGTTTCGATCCTCGCCCCCGATGCCCGGCACGCCGGGCGGTCTTGGCCCGGCGCCATCTCCCCCTTCGCACGGGTCCCCGAGGCCACGAGCCGACTGGCCATCCGGATCCAGCCGCCCCGGGCCGAGCCTGGCCGCTGCTCGGGCGAGTCCGTGACCTCGACAGCATCGGCGACGCCTACCGCGCAGGCGACTACGGCGGGGTCCTGCTGACCGGTCCGGCGGGCGTCGGCAAGACGCGCCTGGCCCTCGACCTCGAAGGGCTGACGGCCGACACGGTAGAGACCCTGCTCCCGCAGGTGCTCGGCGGACCGGTTGAGGGCGCCACCCTCCTCCAACTGGCGTCGGTCCGCCGGGCAGCTTGAGCTCAGTCCTGGGGGTCGGGGCGGCGGGCCGCCAACTCGGCCCGGATGTCCTCGCCGTGCTGGTCCAGGACGGGAACGCCCTGGTAGATGCCGGACGGGTCGGCACTGAACTTGATCGGACAGTTGAGCATGACCGTAGGGCGGTGGTGCTCGTGGTCGACGCGTACCAGCATCTCCCGGGCAGCCACATGGGGATCCTCGACCCAATCCTCAGGCTGATACACCGGACCGACCGGGACCACATTGCCGAGAATCGACAAGATCTCGGCGGTCGTTTTGGAAGCTGCCCAACCACCGAGGGCCTCGTCGACGACGGGACGATTACGTATGCGCCGGCGATTCGAGCTGGTGCGCTCGTCGTCGATGAGGTCTTCTCGGCCGATCAGCTTGCACAGCAGCTTCCAATGCGGCTCAGTCGGCGTGGCAATGACGCAGTGCCCATCGGCGGAGGGATAGACGTTATAAGGACTTATCCCGTCGACGGCATTGCCCATGGGCTTCATGGGCCGGCCCATGTAGGTGTACATCATCTGGCTCGACTCGGACATGGTCATCATGGCGTCGACCATGGCAACGTCGACGAATTGGCCCTCGCCGGTGTCTCGAGCGCGATGCAGGGCCGCCAGCAGGCCGAGGGCGGTCATGAGCCCGGGAACGGTGTCGCCGACCGGCGGGCCGACCTTCATGACGTGGGCTTCGTCCTCGCCCGTCGATGCCACGACGCCGCCGATGGCCTGGGCGATGAGGTCATATGCCGGCCATTCCGAGTACGGACTCTGCGCGATGCGCGAGTCGCCGAAACCGCGGATCGCTGCGTAGACCAGGCGGGGATTGCGCTCGTGGCAGACGTCCCACCCGACGCCGAGTCGATCGAGCACGCCGGCCCGCAGGTTCTCTATGAGCCCGTCGGCTGTCTCCACGAGCTCCAGAAAGGTTTCCCTGTCCTCGTCCTTGGTGAGGTCGAGACAGATGGACCGCTTGTTGCGATTGCGAATGGCATAGCCGCCGGAATAGAGCTTCTTCTCGTCGTCGCGGGTCCAGGGACCGGCGAAACGGGTCATCTCACCGGTGGGGGGTTCGACCTTGACCACGTCGGCGCCCAGATCGGCGAGGAACATGGCGGCGAAGGGGCCGGCAAGGGCGTGGGTCACATCGATGATGCGAAGTCCCTGTAGGGGACCGGTAGCCCGGGCCGCCATTGGCGCCGCGTGCTCGTGAGCGTCAAGGTGACTGGTCATGGGCCGCGATGATGCCCTATCTGCGCAGTGCATGCCCGCAAGCGGTCCAGGTAGTACGAGGAAAAAACCCCCGGCGAGGCGGCCGCGCAGGCGAGATTCGGCTTCCGAGGCTCGGCGGTGCAGAGACGCCTGGGCTCGGGGCGCGCTTCGCCTCCATGCCAGAGATCGGGCAGCACACCTCTTGTCGACGTCTGTGTAGGCTTTCGTCCTCGCCGGGAGGGGTGTGCGTGGCTTGGGGGATGTCGCCTTTTGTTGGCCGCAGCCAACAGCTGGCCGAGGTGCAACGGGCTCTCGAACGTTCCGCCGCAGGGCGGCCGACCCTCATTGAGGTCGTCGGCGAAGCTGGATTCGGCAAGACGCGTCTTATCAACGAGAGCCTTAGCCGGATAGGTAGACCAGCCAACGTCGTTCAGGCGGCTTGCTATGAGAACGACGACCGCCCCTCCTCGTTGACGCGCCGCTTGCACAGGGCTCTGTCGAGGCGCGCTGGACGTCCGCCCGCAGCCGATATGTCCAACGGGCTTGAGAACATTCAGTACGACATCGACACGCTGCTCGAAGCGTTGATCGACGAACCACTGCTCGTCGTGGTTCTAGAAGATCTGCACTGGGCGGACTCGCTGTCTCTCGAGGCGATGCCCGCGCTCAGCAGCCTTATTGCGGAGTTGGGTCATGACAGGCCTGCGCGACTCGCTTTGATCACCTCGTACCGTCCGTTCGAATTAGCTGAGCCGATGCGAAGCGCCCTTGCCCGAATGGGTTCCCAGTTGGGCGGCTCAAGTCGCATCATCCTGCGGTCGCTCGATTCGCTCGAGATCAACGCTTTCGTGTTGGGTCTCGGCTACTTACGTCCGTCCGGCAGACTCCTCACCGCACTCGTCGAGGCCAGTGCGGGGAACCCGCTGCACGTTCAAACCATCATGGATCGCCTAGAGCGAACGGGCCGCCTGCGTCAAGGCGACGGCGTCACCGATTTCGTCGGCCGTGATCTGCCAATCGACATCGACGGCAGCCTCCTCGGTGCGATAGAGCTGCGGCTCAAGTTGCTCCCGGAGGAAGACCGGGAACTACTCGGTTTGGTTGCACTGCTTGATCCACCGGTGTCCCCGGAGATGGTCGCAGGAGTCGCCGATCTCCCGTGGGACACCGTTGTCTCGAGGCTCGAGTCGGCGCGTTCGGAACGTCTGATAGATGTCGATCAGTCTCTGATCGCGTTCCACCACCCGCTTCTGCGCACCGTACTCACGAGGCTCCTCACGGCCCCCCGTCGATCTGAGTTAGAGCTTCGGATTGCAACGGAGTTGCTTCAACTCGACGACGACGTCAGCGTGATCAGTTCGGCCCGCCACCTCAGCCGGGCTGAGCTTCTGGCTCCGCCAGATCTCATTGCCGACACGTGCGCGCGGGGTGCGCGGTTGGCATACGAGAAGGGTGACTATGCGAGCGCTGCCACGTTGGCAGAGGCAGCGTTGTCGGCAGCTTCGCGCCTCGAGATTCAGCGGCCGGACGGTTTGGGGCAACTGCACCACCTTGCTGCGTCCAGTCACTTCCGCAACCATGATCGGGCAGCATGGCGACACCACGCCGACTGTGCTCGTGCAGCGGCGCAGAAGGCAGACGACGTCGAGCTATTCTGCAGCGTCGAACTACTGGCGATACGCGCCCAAATGACGTTCGGGCCGCATCCGGTTGACGATCGGCCCTTGACGTCGCTTCTCGAGCGTTTGGGACATGGACACGAGGTGCTCCAGGGACGTATCCACGAGGAACTCTCAGAGATTTGCTTCGGTGCGGGTAGATACGGCGAAGGTGAGGAGCACGGCCGGACGGCGTTGGCGGTCGCGGGCAAAACCGGTGACCCAGGCGATGAGGCGATGGCCCATTTCGCCATTGGGCTCAACACTTGGGCATTCCTGCGTCTGCACGACGCTCGTGCTTCGTTCGAGACATGCGAGCGGTTATCAGTCCTTGCCGCCGATCGCTGGCTCACCACATGGGGACCCGGAAGGCTTTCGCTGGTCAGCCAAATGGAGGGGCGATTCGACGAGGTCCTCCGGCTGACGGCGGCGAACGGCGCTCGCGCAGAGGTGCTGGGGGACTGGTCGGAGCTTGCCCTCGCATCTGCATTGTCGGTGGCTGCGCATGCGGCCCGTGGCGAAGTCGAACTCGCCGACAAGGAGGGCGAGCGTGGATTCGCCCTCACCGCTCGCGGAGACTATGTCTGGGCACCAACCATCCTCCTGCCCGCTTTGGCAGGGATGCGGGCAGAGCGGGGCGATGCCACGGGTGCGGCTGAGGCGCTCCAGTTCTATGAGCGCGTGGGACGGCCCGCCCCGCGCCCCTTTCGGCAACTCGTTGCCGTAGCGCTCGACGATCTGTCGGCGATCCGATCCGAATTCGTCCCTCGGCGGTTGAGCGCTGAGGTCAACGCGCTCACTCTGGTGGGCTTCTGTGCCTACGCTGCCGCTGCTGTCCGTGTGGATGAACGTCAAGCGGTCGAATGGGCAATAGAAGACCTCTTGCCGGTCGCAGAGCGCGGCGTCGTTATGCCTGTCGGTTGGAACGTTCTGGTGCCTCGTCTTGTAGGCGCAGCCTTCCGTTGCTCCGACCACTTCGATGCCTCGAAGCACTGGCTTGATCGAGCCGTCGAACGAGCCACCCTCAGCGGAGCCGGCCCCGAGCTGGGGCGATGTTGGGTGGAGCTTGCCATGCTTCACGCAAGCGATCACCCCGACGCGGATCGTGATGAGGCGAGGCGGTGCGTAGCCCGAGCGGTCAGCATTGCGAGGCGCTACGGACTCGTTCCGCTTGAGCGGGCGGCGACTGAGCTGGGCCTGTCACTGGGCCGTTTCGCTGGAGATGCCGCCATTATCGAAGAGGAGGTTGAAGTCGTCCGGCAACCGCTTGTGGGCGCCATCCTCTTCACGGACATCGTCGACTCCACGAGCAAGGTTCGGGCTGCTCGTGACGCGGAGTGGATTCGCGTCTTGGGCGAGCACGATCGGCGCCTTCGAGCGTGCCTCGCCCGTTTCGCGGGTACGGAGTTCGCCTATACAGGCGACGGGCTTGCTGCGTATTTCTCATCGGCGCTCAGCGCCGTGCAGTGCGCCGAGGCATTCCATGAAGCGCTCGGCTCGATGTTGTCCACGGACGGCATGGGTCTGCCTATCCGCATAGGTGTGTGCTGGGGCGAGGCGACACCTAGAGGACACGATCTTGCAGGCTCCACGATCTCGAGGACGGTCCGCGTGATGGGCCTGGGGGGCGCAGGCCAGACCGTCGTCGATTCCGCAATCCGAGACGCGACTATGCACAGGTTCGGCTGGATGTCGTTGGGGGCACCGGCGCTGAAAGGTTTCGAGGACGAGCGTCACGAGTTGTATTTGTTGACGCGGAACGGCGTCTAATCGACGGAGGCCACGCGAAGGGGGAGGGTTGGCAACGTGACTGGCATGCAGCACACCGTCGACAAGGGGCTTTTCTTCAGCTTTCTGGACTCGCGCTATAGCGGGAACATCGCAGAGCGTGAGGCGATCCTCTTAGCGATGCGAGCAGCCGATCCAAATGTCTTCCGTGACGCGGGAACGCTGAATGCTCAGGGAACCGCTGGCGCCGGGAATCAAATGGGCGGCACCACGTCGGCGGCAGTGAATGCCCGCATGCAGCACCTCTACGAACATTGGTTCGGTTACAGCCAGGCCGGCCAGACCAATGGCTTGGACGACTGGATCGATCCCCATGCGCTAGCTAGTTATACAGCGGTCACCACAGGATGGTGGTCGCGCTGGCACGGCGACGCCTTTGATATCTTTCGGCTCACGCTGATACGAGCCGTTGAGATCTCTATCGGCCTCGAGATTGGGCACAATCCGCCCGGCACAAGAAACTGGCCAATCGATTTCCTGTGGATCTGCGGAGCGCCCAAGTTTGAGGGCTGGGTCTCGTGGCGGGAAGTGAGTGGGTCCGGGCGTGTCAACGTCGTCATGACGACGCCGTCGATAGGATTGAGCTCCGGAGCTTACAACTCGGGTATAAGTCTCAGCCTGACCCAGGGAGTTGGAACGGTACATGGCTCGGCCGACTACGAAGAGATAGCTCGCTTTGTAACTGGCACGAGCATCGAAACCGTGTCTGCTCGTCCGGTACAAACGCCGCAGCAGACCCATGGACTCTGGGTGATCGGCCATGAATTCTCTCAGGTCGAGGTTCAGCCAGGCGTTTTTCCGTCACAGCCCTCGCCGAACGGCGATTGGCTGGTCGACGTTGATGAAAGAGGCAGCATCGTATCGGGCTGGCCGCATGACGTCGTTACCGTGCAGCCTGCCGAAGAAGACGGCGGTGTCTTGATGGCCGGTCGTACCTGGCAGTGAGGAAGGAGAAAGTCAATGCCCTCTACTCCGCCGTCCAGTGAGCGGCTTCTTGAGAACGCCCGTGGGAGGCCGAATATCATGCTCCCAACGACACCGCTCCAGTTTGTAGTCAGTCGTAACATTGCGGCCAACATTGGGCATTTCTTCAAACCGGACCCGGACGGAGCGGTCCAGTTCAGCCTCAATGCAGATGTGCACCGAACTGCAGCGCCGCTCGTCGCCCCGCCCTTCGAAATCGTGAGCTGGGAGTTCGTGGGTGTGCACGCCATCTCGTTTCGAGGGGTTCCTGCTACAGGCAGGCCCGTTTGGTTCAGGGGCCTGACCCTGATCGAAGATCACGGTGGCGCGGCGCCTCAGTACGAACTGCGCCAATTCATCGACTGGCGAGAAGTCCTGCTGCAGTTGGGAATTGCTCCCGAAGGTGTGCGCCCGATGGTGGGCCAAGAGGACCTCGATCGGCTAGCGCAGGTGTTGTGAAGTCGAGGGCAACCCGGCTCTTCGTGGCTTCCTTTAGCGATGCCGGTAGGGGAGTCGGCGAATGACGCAGCGTTTCTCCAAGCGCGGCACGGCTGACCACTACAGTCACTGCACTAGGCCAGAAAATGGTGTTGCAGCTTGAGTCAACCAACCACCGGATAAAGGGCCACGACGTGTTCGGGTGGGACCCGGACGATGATGTCCCCAATGCCAAAGGCACGCTCCACGAACGCTCTGCCGTCTTCGACGCCTAGATAGCGCGCGGCGATGCGTTGTGCGCACTCACGCACCTCGTCGGGATCCGAAATGATCGATGCCCGCCCCTCGAGGAGTACGAACGCAAACGGCGGATGATCGTCGTCGACGCAGATGGCGACCTGCGGATTCCACTGGATGTTCCGCCCCTTCACCGACGAAGCGTCCGTCCAGAAGAGAACCTGCTCGCCCTCCAGGTCAAACCACACGGGGGCCACGTGGGGCCGGCCGTCGGTCCGTGTCGTCGCCACCTTGGCAGTCCTCGTCCCTTCCAAGAGGAACGTACGGCGCTGGTCGGGACTCATCTCTGCCACGCCGGCCCCTTTCGAGAAGCTTGGCTCTATCGCTCGGTGAAGCGTTACTGCGACCCGCGTCCGGCTCGCATCACGTATCCACGTCGCTCGGAAACCTGTCCCACCCCGACAGCTAGGGTGCGGCCATGCGTGATTTCGCCCTCGCACCGGAGATCGAGGAGCTCCGGGCTGCGGCCGATCGCCTCGCTCGCAGCGAGTTGGCCCCCAACGTGCGGGACGCCGAGGCGGCCGGGCGCTGGCCCGACTCAGTGCTCGACGTGCTCGACGGCTTCCCCCTCGGCGGCCTCGACCTGCCTGAAGAGCTCGGCGGCGCCGACGCCGGGGTGTTCGCCAAGGCCGTTGTCCTCGAAACGCTGGCCACTGCCGATGCCAGCGGCCTCCCGGGGGCCGACCGACCTGGCAGTTCGGCCGGCGCCCTCATCGCCTGCCCCGACCGGGGGCTCGCGGCCGAAGTGGCCAGAACGTGTCTCGACGGCTCCGCCCAGTGCGGTTTCACGGTCATCGACGTCGACAACGGCTCGTCCGGCATCGACTGGGCCCCGGGCTGGCCCGCACTGCGCTGGATCTGGGCCATGGAGGGCGACGAGCTTCGCCTGCACGAGGTCACCGGCACGCCCCAAGCGGTGACGGTCCTGGCCTTTCAGGCATCCGGCGGGGTGACGGTGCCCTTCAGCGCCACCACGGTGCGGGGCAGCTGGCCGCTCCCGGCGCGCACGGCGCTCGAGGTCCGTGGCCGGGCTCGGCTCTGGGGCGCAGCCGTGGCAGTCGGCATCTCCC
>JAXDQG010000228.1:0-13330 GCA_034667945.1 Acidimicrobiia bacterium
CCCATCGGCTACCTGTTCTATTGGGGCAGCCTGCTGGTGGTGCAGGGCCGTCGGACGATCGGTCCCCACTACTACATGGCCCTGCTCGTGCCGCTCGTGGTGCTGGGGGCGGCGGGCCTGACCGCGGTGGGGCGGCGCTGGCGGCCGGTTGGCGTGGCGCTGCTGGTGGTGCTCGTCGCGACGGCCGGCATGACCCTCGACACGCGGGTGCGCGTCAACCAGCGGGTGGTGGCGCTGCACAAGAGGGAACGACACCTGGTCGATTCGGCCAATCTCCATCGGGCGATCGTGTTCCTGCCCGGCGATCCCAAGGACGGGCCGTGGCTGCTTCACCCGCGCCCGTCGTTCATGAACGACCCGGGTCTGCGTCAGCCGGTGCTGTTCGCCGCTGATCGGGCGGGCGCCAACTTCCAGCTGGTGGACCATTTCCCGCACTGGTCGTTCTACCGTCAGTTCTCCCGCGCGCCTTTGGGTCGGAACACGCCAGCGCCGGTGCTGTGGCGCATGTACCCCCGCTCGTCGAACGCTTTCAGGTTCCACATGCACGTCGAGAACCTCGAGGGGCTGCCGGTTGTGACCGCGTATGTCTCGGACGGCCGCCATGCCCGGCGGTTCTGCCTCGATCGAGGGTCGACCATGGGACGCTCGTACGACGTCTATGTGACCGTGTCGCCCACGTCGGTGGAACTCGACGGCGGCGGCGAGGCGCAAGCGCTGGACGAGAGCCTGGTGGTCCTGAAGGGTGCGGGAACTCTGGCGCTCGGTGTTGGTTTCGGCCCGGGCACGGAGTTCCAGACGTCGAAGGTGACAGAGACGCGCTACTGGTACCGGGCGCGGCCTGATCACGTCGCGCCCGAGCGGGGCATGGTGGACCTGATGCTGCCCGGTGAGCAGTTGCGATACCGGCCCGGCGGCAAGCCGCCCTGGATGAGCCAAGACCTGGGGGTGTCGTTCACCACGGCGGTCACCCCTGCCTGAGCAGGGACGAGGGACGGTGGTCCGCGCCGGAGCGCGACAATCCGGCGAAGCCGGCATCCGGGGGCCGGGGCCGGGGGGCAGCGCTCCGCGCTAGAGGTAGGGCACGCGGGTGGCGAGGGCGCCTCGCAGGCGGCCGACCGTGAACCCGGCCCTGACCAACCAGTCGCCGCGTGCCTCAGGGGACCGAGCCGGGGGAGCGGCCATGACCAGGGGAGCCGCCAGGAGCAGCCGGGCCCAGCGGCGGGCGACCTGGGCGGCCGGGGGTCGGGGCATGCCGCAGTCGCGGTACTGCGCGTAGAGCAGAGGCTCGGACCGCCCGTACCCGCTGAACTGCCGGAACAGGTCCAACCCGCAGGTGCGGTGGCGGTAGGCGACCACGGCGTCGGGGGCAAATCCGAGATGCTTGCCTGCCAGCTGTGCCCGGAACGAGAGCTCGACGTCGTCGTGCCCACCCCGGAATCGCTCGTCGAATCCGCCGAGTTCGTGCAGCACATGCGCCCACACGGCCAAATTGGCGCCGACCGCGAAGGGCAGGAAGTCGAGCGCGATCGGGAGATGCTCAACCGGCATGCGCGGCCGGGCCGGGCCGTCGACACCGTCGTTGAGTGATTCTTCGTCCAGCCGGCCTCCGATCACGTCGGCGTGCTCGGCAGCGTCGACCATGGCACTCAACCAGCCCGGTTCGACGACATCGTCGCCGTCGCAGAAGGCCAGCAGGTCGCCGTCGGCCGCGGCCACCGCCCGGTTCCGGGCGGCATTGATGCCTGGTCGGCTGGTGGCATCGACCCTCTCGAGAGGCAGCCGGTTGCGCCAAGACTCCAGCAGGTCGAGCACCCCGGGGGCGCAGCCGTTGTCCGCGACGAGTACCTGGCAGGGCCCGCGGTACGTCTGCGCATGCAGGCCGGAGAGCTGCTGGTGGAGCCAGGGAGCTTGGCCTCGGAGCGGGAGGATGACGCTCACGGAGCGAGGCTTTCCGCGCGATTCCGCCACGTGGTGTGCGGGAAGGTGGGCTGCCGACGTTGCCGAGCGCGCCGCTGCGGCTTCTTTCGCCAATACCGCCTGGCGCTGGAACGTTTGCCGACCCACGAGCTGTATCGCCCTCCTCTAGCGTCCGACCGCCCGCGCCCGCCCAGCGGGTACCCGGCCTCGCTCCCGCTCATGCCCGCCCGCGGAAGATCGGTGTCTCAGCAGGCGGTTCGCCGACGGGGCCGCCGGGTGCGGAGGTGGCCGCTCGATTGTGCGCATAGCGCGTCCGTCGTACCGCGTGGCGTGGTCCCTGCGGCATCGGGCACGTCCTCTCCGGCGAATCATTTCGCCGAATGTCGGCCATCGAATCGACGTCGAATCGTTGACCTAGGCGCCGAAAAGCGGCCTCCCCTCTCACCCTGTGATCACGGAGCGTGGTTGGTCCGCCACAGATCAAGAGGGTCGCTTTCTGGCGGCGCGAGCGTCGAAGACAGACGTGCCGCCGGTCACGCCGCTACTGTCCGGAGTCGTGCTGCTGTCGCCATATCGCGTCCTCGACCTGACCGATCATCGCGGCCAGCTGGCCGGCAGCCTCCTGGCCTGGCTGGGGGCGGACGTCATCTGCATCGAGCCGCCGGACGGCTCTGCAGCCAGACGCATCGGCCCCTTCCACGACGACATCTCCCTCAGCTGGTGGGCCGCCAACCGAGGCAAGCGCTCGGCCGTCGTGGATACGAACTCCGAAGCGTTTCGCCGCCTGGTGCAGGGTGCCGATGTCCTGATCGATACCGGCCCCCATCGCTCCAACGGCCCCGCCGGTCCCACCCTCGACCCGGCCGCCCTCGCCCCTCCGGCCCTGGCCCCGGCCACCCTTGCGGAGCTCAACCCGGCCCTCGTCCATGTCACCGTTTCGCCATTCGGCAGCGACGGGCCGAAGGCCGACTGGCCAGCCTCGGACCTCACCGTCATGGCCGCGGGCTGCCAGCTTGCCCTCACCGGTGACTCTGACCGAGCGCCGGTGAGAACCTCCATCCCCCAGGCCTGGCTCCACGCCGGCGCAGAGGCTGCCTGCGGCGCGCTCTTGGCCCTGGTCGAGCGGAGTCGCTCCGGCCAAGGACAGCACGTCGACATCTCCGCCCAGGTGGCGGCGATGATGGCGGCGGTCCCGGCGACCGTCTACGGCCCCAACGGCGACCCCGACGTCCAGCGAGTGGGTGGCGGCCTGCGGGCCGGCACCTGGGAGCTGCAGTTCGTCTATCCGGCCAAGGACGGCTGGGTATCGATCATGCACGCCTTCGGCAGCACGATCGGCCCGTACACCGCCCGGCTGATGGACTGGGCCCGGGAACAGGGTCACGCAGATGACGACCTCGCGGGTACCGATTGGATCAACTACGGCAGCGACCTCGTCACCGGCAAGGTCTCTGTCCAGCACCTCGGCAGGGCCAAGGCGGCGGTCGCTGCCCTCACGGCCACGAAGACCAAGGCCGAGCTGTTCGCCGAGGCCGAGCGCAGAGAGATCCTGCTCGCGCCCGTCGTGGACATCCCGGAGCTGATGGAGAGCGACCAGCTGGCCGCACGGGGCTACTGGGACGAGGTGGACGACCCCGACCTGGGGCGTGTCCGGTGTCCGGGGGCGCCGGCCAGGATCGCAGGCATCACGCTGGGCCCGCTCGGTCCCGCCCCCCGGCTCGGCCAGCACACTGCCGACATCCTCGCCGAACCGCCTCGTCAGCCGGCCGTCGAAGCCCCGCCCACCCCGGCGCCCGCCGGCGCGGCCGCAGATTCGACGCCTCCTCTGTCCGGCGTGAAGGTCGTGGACCTCACCTGGGTATACGCGGGACCTTTGGCCACCCGCGTGCTGGCCGATTTCGGCGCCACCGTGGTGAAGGTCGAGTCGGCCAGCCATCCGGATGCCACGCGGGGCGGCGGCCCGTTCCTCCACGGCGATCTCGGACCCGAGGGCTCCGGCCAGTACGCCCATTTCAATGCGGGCAAGCTGGGGCTTTCGCTCAACATGGGCACGCCGGTGGCGGCAGAGGTCCTGACCGATCTCGTCCGTTGGGCCGACATCGTGATCGAGTCGTACACCCCCGGTGTGATGGCCGGCTGGGGTTTCGACCACGCCAAGCTGTTGGAGATCAACCCTGAGGTCATCGCCCTGAGCACCTGCCTGATGGGGCAGACCGGGCCGCGGGCGACGTTCTCGGGGTTCGGCAACCTGGCCGGCGCAGTCACCGGCTTCTACGAGGTCACCGGCTGGCCGGACCGCGCTCCGGCCGGACCCTTCCTGGCGTACACCGACTACATCTCGCCCCGCTACATGCTGGCCGTGCTTCTCGCGGCGCTGGACCGGCGGCGGCGCGGCGGGGGAGGAATGTCCATCGACCTGGCCCAGGCCGAGTGCTCGCTGCATTTCTTGGCCCCGGCGGTGGTCGACTACACCACCACGGGCCGGGTGGCGCGTCGCGCCGGCAATGCCGATTCGGCGTGGGCGCCCCATGGCGTCTATCCAAGCGACGGCCCGGACGAGTGGGTAGCCATAGCGTGCGAGACCGACGGGCATTGGGAGGCGCTGTCCGAGGTGCTGAGTCGGCCAGACCTCGCCGGCTTGACCCTCGATGAGCGCCTGGAGCGAAGCGACGACCTCGACGGGATGATCTCCGCGTGGACGAGGCTGCTCTCGCCGGACGATGCCCACACCTGGCTGACGTCGCGGGGCATTCCAGCGCATGCCGTCCAGAACTCCATTCGCTGTGTCGGCGATCCGCAGCTGCTGTCCCGCGGCCATTACCTGCGGGTGCCGCACCCGGTGCACGAGTCGTGCGTGATCGAGGGGCCTCGTGCCCGCCTTTCGCGCACACCGGGCGTCGTGCTGCGCGCCGGTCCCACCCTTGGCGAGCACGCCCAGCTCGTGCTGCAGGAGCTGCTCGGCTACGACGACGACCGCACCAGCGATCTCGTCCTCGCCGGCGCCCTGGAGTGAGCGGCGGGCGCCGGCCTCCGACGGCGCCAGCCTCCGACGACGCCGCCAGCCACGCGTCTAGCCGCCAGCCACGCGTCTAGCCGCCAGCTACGCGTCCCGCCCCCCGACGCCCGCCCGCCACGGTTCCCACCTGTGGCAGGCTGCCAGGCGCCAGAGCCGGCCCCCCGCCCGGCCAGACCCGGCATCCGAGGAGTCGACATGCCGTTATCCGCCGATCCCCGTTACCCACGCTCCTTTGCCGACGTCAATGGCGTGCGAATGGCCTACGTAGAGCACGGATCGGCTGAGCACGGACAGGGTGACCCGATGGTGTTCCTGCACGGCAACCCGACCTCGTCGTATCTGTGGCGCAACGTCATGCCGCATCTCGAGGGACTCGGTCGGCTGATCGCGCCGGACCTGGTGGGCATGGGCGAGTCGGGGAAGCTGCCCGACTCGGGGCCCGAGCGCTACACGTTCGTCGAGCACCGGCAGTATCTGGACGCACTGTTGGAGCAGCTCGGCGTCGACCAGAACGTCACCTTGGTGGTGCACGACTGGGGATCGGCACTGGGCTTCGACTGGGCCAACCGGCATCGGAGCGCGGTCAAGGGGATCGCCTACATGGAGGCCATCGTCCGCCCGGTCGGGTGGGAGGAGTGGCCCGGCGCGGCCAAGGGCGTCTTCCAGGGATTCCGCTCCCCGGCAGGCGACGAGATGGTGCTGGAGAAGAACGTGTTCATCGAGCGGGTGCTGCCGGGGTCGGTGCTCCGGAAGCTGACCGACGAGGAGATGGCCCACTATCGGCGGCCGTTCGAGAACGCGGGTGAAGACCGGCGCCCGACGTTGACGTGGCCGCGCCAGATCCCGATCGACGGTGAGCCACCGGATGTGGTGGAGATTGTGTCCGCCTACGCCGACTGGCTGGCCTCGAGCCCCGTGCCGAAGCTGTTCGTCAACGCTGAGCCGGGGGCCATACTGATCGGCAATCAGCGTGACTTCTGCCGGTCGTGGGTCAACCAGCAGGAGGTGACGGTGTCCGGCAATCATTTTCTGCAGGAGGACTCGCCGGACGAGATCGGCGAGGCGGTGGCCGCCTGGTACCGGGGGCTCTAGCGCGCGTCCGGGCTAGCGGCTCGCCTGCTGTCGGGCGGCGACTGCGCCGACGCTGGCTGCCAGTGCCGGCGCGGCTTGCTCCAACCAGGTGTCGAGCCGGGCATCGAGCTGTTCCAGCTCGTTGTCCAGGATGAACAGGCCTCTGGTGGGCACGGTGGCACCGATTTCGACGAGCAGCGGGCGTAGGTGCACTTCGACCGCCAAGGCATGCTCGGGTGCGCCGCCGAGCATGAGCGGCACGACGGTCACGCCTGACAGGCCGGTCTGCGGGAACCAATCGAGGAAGGCCTTGAGCAGCCCGGTGTAGGTGGCCTTGAAGGTGGGGGAGGCGACGACCGCGAGCGTGCTGGACGACAGCGTGCCGGCCAGCGCCTTCACCTCGGCCGACGACCAATCGAACAGCGAGCCGGCCACCTCGGCGAGCTCGATGATGGTGGTGGGGGTGTAGGTGGGGAGGCCAGCGGCCTCGGCGGCGCGTTGTGCCACTGCCTCGGCCACGGTCCTCGTGCGGGAGGCAGCCTTGGGGTTCCCGACCACCACGGTGATGCGATGGTGGCCGCTGGGTGCCGCCTCGGTCCCGGCCAGGTCGGTCACGCATCTCTCCTGTCGTGCGCTGCGGGTTGGGGCTGCACGTTAGGTCGTGGGACCGCCTGAGTCCTCTCTCGTGCGAGGACAGCCCCGAACTCACGAGGCTCCAGTTCAAATCACAGCTCACGATTGTGATTCTTTTCCTGAGCCTCGGTGCCAGCGGGAACTAGGGTGCCAGCCAAATTTTGGCGAAGGAGGACGTCTCATGCGAGCCGTCACCGTGCCCCGCTTTGGCTCACCCGACGTGCTCGAGGTCGTCACCGATTGGCCCGAGCCGGATCCGCCCGGCCCTGATGAGGTGCTGGTCACGGTGCACGCTGCGGGGCTGAACCCGTCGGACTGCAAGATCCGAGGGGGAATGGGCCCACTGCCAGATGACCGCAGCTTTCCCTATGTGGCTGGTCGCGAGGCCGCAGGGGTGGTGGAGGCGGTGGGCGACGAGGTGACGGAGTTTGCGCCGGGGGATCCGGTGTTCGCCTTCTTCGGCTGGTTCTCGCGCTTTGGCGGCCACGCCGAGCGGGTGGTGGTGCCGGCAGCGGCTGTTGCCCGTCGACCTGATTCGATCCCGGTCGTCGAAGCTGCCGCCGTGCCGTTGGCCGGGCTCACCGCCTGGCAGGCGTTGGGCCTCCTGCAGGCGCCGCCCGAGGCCACCGTGGTCATCACGGGCGGTGCCGGTGGGGTGGGCTGCTTCGCGGTGCAGCTGGCGGCCGAACGTGGGCACAGGGTGGTGGCCACGGCGAGCGCTACGAGCTTTCCGCTGGTGGAAGACCTGGGCGCCGACGTGGTGGTCGACTACCACGACCCTCACCACATCGAACGTCTGGTCGACTTAGCGGGTGGATCGGTGAGCTATCTGCTCGACCTGGTCGGACCGGGAACCATCCAGGGGCTGGTGCCGGTGTTGGCGGCGGATGCGCGAGTGGTGGCGGTGGCGGGGCTGGCGGGCGACCTGCCGTCGTCCGTGGCCGCTCGGGCCATGCGGGCCCGTCCCGACGGAGTCGACCTGAGCCAGCTGGCGGAGCGGCTCGAGGACGGTCGCCTGCGGGCATTGGTGGACGAGCGCTTCCCGTTGGAGGAGGCTCGATCGGCGCACGAGCGCTTGGAGGGAGGGCGCGTGCACGGGAAGCTGGTGCTTACCGTGACGTAGGGAGCGCATACCCGTGGGCTGAGCACTGCGAGCGGCGGGTGGGCTTGCGACGGGGCCGGATCGGGTATCCAAAACGGACAGTGTAGTTTCCGACGCGCCCGACGAAAGGACGCTTTCCATGCCTGCCACCATCCATTCCACGTTGAACCAGCGGTTCGCTGCCGCTGGTGACGAGCCGGAGATTCCCCCGCCGCACCGGCCTGATCCCGGCACGCCGATCACACCGCTCCTGCCCGAGGAACCTCTCACGACCCCGCTTCCGGACGTGCCGCCGCCGACCGAACCGCAACCGACGTAAGACCCACGAGCCGGCCCGGCCCGGCCACGCTGCGTGAACACGGGGCGGGGAGGTGCGTTGCGAGAACCTGCGCGTCACAGTTTCAGCGGTGACGAAACTTCAGCGGTGACGAAACTCTGTCGAGCGAGCACGGCTGCCTGCCACTGTCAGTGACACAGTCCAGCGCGGAGCGGGACCGCGCGAGCACACGCCGTAGCAGGCGGAGACGTGTGCCCTGCGCTCGGCGGGCGGAAGCGGAGCACGGAAAAGCTGATCACTATGATCGGCTTGCTCGACTGATGGGGTTATTCGACAGATCCGGGCCGGCCCTCGGTCGACCCCACCGTCGAAGGGGATGGGTGCGCATGCAGGTTCTCACGACGAAGCGGTTCGAGTTCTCGGCCGCGCATCGGTACTGGAACCCGTCGTGGTCGGCCGAGCGGAACCTCGAGGTGTTCGGCAAGTGCACCAGCCCCTACGGACATGGGCACAACTATGTGCTCGAGGTCACCGTGGCGGGCGAGGTCCATCCGGCCACAGGCATGGTGATCAACGTCACCGACCTCAAACGCATCGTCGGCACCGTCCTCGAGGGCTTCGACCACAAGCACCTCAACGAAGACACCATGTACTTCCGGGATCGCCAGCCGACCACCGAGAACATCGTCCAGACGCTCTGGTCGCTCATTGCTGTGGCGCTCCCTGAGGAGGTCCTCCTCCACCGGCTCCGCCTGTACGAAACCGACGAGATCTTCGCGGACTACTACGGCGAGCAGACGGCCACGTTCGGTCGCAGCTATCGCTTCTCGGCTGCGCACCGACTCCACAGCCCGAAGCTCAGCGATGCCGAGAACCAAGACCTCTACGGCAAGTGCAACAACCAGCACGGCCACGGGCACGACTACCGCTTCGAGGTCACCGTCGAAGGCCCGATCGACCGGCAGACCGGCATGGTGATCAACCTGGTCGACCTGGACAACGCCGTGCAGCCCCTCCTCGACGACCTTGACCACACCCACATCGATCGCCAGCAGGCCTATTTCGCAGAACGCCCCTCCACCGCCGAGAACATTGTTTCCTATCTGTGGCAACGTCTTTCGTGTTCCGTCGGTGAACGACTTCGCTGGGTGAAGCTCTGGGAGACGCCCAACAACGTCTTCGAGTTCGGGACGGCCCAGCCGTGAGCGCCGAGAAGTCCCCCCGCGCCCGCCTCGTTCCCTTCGAGACGTCGCTCGACAGCGCCACGCCGTTGGCGACCGACGGCCGCGCCCACATGGCCGGGATCGAGCGTGGCGTCGTGGACATCCTTCGGGAAATTGGTGAAGATCCCGAGCGCGAGGGCTTGGTCGGAACGCCTGGACGGGTTGCACGGGCCTACGCCGAGCTCACTGCTGGTTATCATGTCGACCCGGTCAAACTGATCAATGATGCCATCTTCACTGTCGACTACGACGAGATGGTCGTCGTGCGAGACATCAATTTCTATAGCCTGTGCGAACATCACCTGCTGCCGTTCTACGGCCATGCGCACGTGGCCTACATTCCGCACGGGCGGGTCATCGGCCTCTCGAAGATCCCCAGAATCGTCGATATGTTCGCTCGCAGGCTGCAGGTTCAAGAGCGTATGACGGTCGAGATCGCCGACTTCATCGAGCGCGTGATCGGGCCGCGCGGTGTCGGCGTGGTCGCCGAGGGCATCCACATGTGCTCGGTGATGCGCGGCGTCCGCAAGGAAAACGCCCGCATGGTCACCAGCGCCATGCGGGGCTCGTTTCGGGACGACGAGAAGACCCGCAGCGAGTTCCTCGGGCTGATCGCCGGCGTCCTGCGCGGCTGAGCACGACATGAGCGAGCGGGTCGTGGTCGTGACCGGCGCGGGCAGCGGCCTCGGCCGGGCGATTTCCGTGGCCTTCGGCGCCGCTCAGGACACGGTCATCGCAGCTGGTCGCTCCTCACCGCCGATCGACCAGACAGCCGAGCTCGTCGACGCCGCCGGCGGCCGCGGCATCGCAGTCGCCTGCGACGTCACCGACGGCATCCAGGTCGGCCGGCTGATGGCCAGGGCGGCTGAGCTGACAGGCACCATCGACATCGTCGTGTGCAACGCCGGCACCGCCACGGTCAAGCCGTTCACCGAGCTCACCCTGGACGAGTGGCGCATGACGACCGAGACCACGCTGACCGGCACCTTCCTCTGCTGCCAGCGGGCGGTCCCGTCCATGCGGCGCGGCGGTCTGCTGGTCGCCCTCTCCTCCATCGCCGGTCGGCAAGGGTTCCCCAACTGGTCCGCCTACTCGGCGGCCAAGGCGGGGGTGCTGGCGTTCACCCAGGCCATCCGGGAAGAGTTGCGGCCCAGCGGCATCCGGGTCACCGCGGTCATCGCCGGGGCGGTCGACACGCCGCTGTGGGACACCATTCCGGGCGAGTGGAATCGCCAGGCCATGCTGCAACCCGACGAAGTGGCCCGGGCCGTCGTGCGCATCGCAGAGGACCCGGACCATCTCTCGACGGACGAGTTGGTGCTCGGCCACGTAGTAGGCAAGTTGTAGGCGGGCGCGGCTTCCCCGACCCGCGGGCGCTGGTCCGGGACTACCCCGCAGCCAGCGACTGCGCCCCGAGCGGCTCGGTGTCCCAATTCTTGAGCTCGGGCAGGCAGTGCTTGGCGAAGCATTGCAGGTTGCGCTCGGCCTCGTCCCACGGCATACCGGCATAGGAGGTCTGCACCATCACTGCGTTGTTGTCGATGGTGTCTCGAATGAATTGCAGCTTCTCGAGCACCTGGTCTGGCGTGCCGATTGGCATGAGGTTGGCAAAGTCTTCGGCCGCGCTATCGGTTCCGTGACGCTCGATGTAGCGCCCGACATTGCTATAGAACTCGTAGCCCTTGGCTTTGCCGAAATGCTCCGCCATCATCTCATAATGGTTCATGGCCGTGTGGTAATAGGCCGATATGTACTTGTGCCCCAGCGTCTGGGCCCGGTCTTCGTTCTCGTCGACGAAGAAGAACCCTCCGCATAGCGGCTTGGGAGGCTCAGTGCCGGGGTTCACCTCAGACCAAACCTGGTGGTACTGGACGAAGTCCTGCTTCACCATCTCCCACGGCTTCTGCGGGATCACCAGGAGGCCCACACCCAGGCGGGCCATGATATCCATGGACTCCGGCGACACCGCGGCGGCGTAGCTTCGGCCCCGGAAGCTTTGGAAGGGCCGCGGCCGAATGTCACGACGCGGCTGCTTGACGGTCTCGCCACCCTCGAGATAGCCGTTCTCGAGGCCTTCGAGCAACAGCTGGGCGTACTCCACGAAGCGCCCGCGTCCCTCGTCCATCGGGATGCGGAATCCGTCGTATTCGACCCGCCCGAGGCCCCGGCCAAGGCCCAGGATCATCCGACCGTCCGAGAGGTGGTCGAGCATCGAGATCTGCTCGGCCACCCGCATCGGATCGTGCCAGGGAAGGACGATCACCATCGTGCCCAACTGCACCCGTTCGGTCCGGGCGGCGATGTAGGTGAGGTACTGCACCGCATCGGGGCACATCGTGTAATCGGTGAAATGGTGCTCGATCGTCCAGACAGAGTCGAACCCGAGCGGCTCGGCCTGCAGTGCCATTTGCACTTCGCGCTTCCAGACCTCGCGATCGGAAAGTGCGTCATGCGGATTCTGGAAGATCGATGCGTATCCGACGTGCACGGCATTCCCCCTGGCTCCCTGATGAGCTGCCCTGGCAACCTACCGTGTGCGCCACGGGCGCGCGAAGCCCCACATCGTCACCGGCATTGACGCTCGGCCCCTTCCCCGGCGCGCTCTCAGCGCACGCTGTTGATGAAGGTCTCGATGGCCTTGATGTGCTCGGCCGGGCTGTTGAGCCCGGCGGGCGCGGTGCCGGCCCAGTCGGACGTCGAACTCATGGTGTTGACCCCGAAATGGGTTACCCCCGTTTCCGTGGCCAACTGCACCGCCCGCTGCCAGCGCTCCGGCCCGATGCCGTACGCGGTCGAGAACTCCACCGGGTACGTGGACGGATCACGACCCTGCTCCGTGAGATAGCCCCGGAGCCGCTCCACCTGCTCGGCCGTGCGCTTGCCCGCCGAGGGGAAGGTGAACCCGTCGCCGACCCGGGCGGCTCGCCGGAGGGCGATGTCCGAGAAGCCGCCGAACCAGATGGGGATGGTGGTCGCCGGGCGTGGCGCGATGCCCGCCCGCGGGATGCTGTGGAACTTCCCGTCGACGTCGACCACCGGCTTGGCCCACAGCTGACGCAGCACGTCGATCTGCTCGTCGAAGCGCTTGCCCCGTGTGGCCCAGTCGCTGTCCAACGCCTCGTACTCGACGTAGTTCCAGCCCGTGCCGACACCCAGACGCAGGCGACCGCCGGAGAGCACGGCGATCTCGGCTGCCTGCTTGGCCACGAGTGCGGTCTGGCGCTGGGGCAGGATGATCACCGAGGTCTCGAACTCGAGTCGGCTGGTCACGCCGGCCAGGAAGCCGAACAGCACGAAGGGCTCGTGGAAGGGATGGGCCTCGGTGTAGGGACCCCACAGCTTGGGCTCGCGGCCCTCGTGCACCGCGCCCAGCACATGGTCGAAGGCCACCAGGTACGAATAGCCGAGCTCCTCGGCGGCCTGGGCGTAGTCACGTATGGCGACCGGGTCGTTGCCGATCTCCGTGGTCGGAAAGATGACGCCAAACTCCATGCGGCGGATTCTTAGCGCACCCGGCGCCTGCGTGCCGCGGGGCTGCTCCGGGGAGAGCCACGCCGAGGTCTCAGAGGCGGGAATCGCGCCCGCTTGCTCCTGCGATCGCCAGCGTCATGCTTGCGACGTAGCCGGCACCCGGCGCGGAGATCACGGTGAGCATCGACTCGGCGCCGCCGCGCTGATAGATGTGGTCGGTGGCATTGGTGGTGTCTCGCCCGGTGTGCGAGTTGTAGGGCGCTGCCTGGTACACCGCGTCGGTGAGTGCGTCGTCGAAGTAGCACTGGCCGGTGTGCACGGGGGTGTCGTCTAGGCGGACTTTCACGTGGATGTGCGGCGTGCGACCCGGGTACCAGCCCGGATACAGCGTCTGGAACGTGGCCACGCCGGCCCCGTCGGTCTTCACGATGCCGCGCAGGAATGTGCCCGTCCCGCTCTGGGCCGGCGGGATGGTCTGGGAAGGAGGGCTCGACCCGGCTTCGTCGCCCGACGCAGGCGCGGGCACACCGGAGTAGACGCCCAGGGCATCGCACTGCCAGACGTCCACGTTCGCCCCGACGATCGGCTGGCATGTCGCGGCCATGACCACCGTGAACCTC
>JAXDQG010000229.1:0-3304 GCA_034667945.1 Acidimicrobiia bacterium
CCGGGCCGAGTACGGCGGACGGGGACATCACGATGCGGTCGGCGGCCAGCGAGATCAGCGTGCCGCCGCTCATGGCGTAGTGGGGCACGTAGACGGTCACGGGTGCGGGGTGGTCGGCCAGAGCGGCGGCGATCTGCTCGGCGGCGAGGACGAGGCCGCCGGGCGTGTGCAGGATCATGCTGATCGGCACGTCCTTGCCGGTCATCTCGATGGCCCGGATGACGGCTTCGGAGTCGTCGATGTCGATGAACCCGCCGAAGGGGATGCCGAGGAAGGCGAACCCCTCACGCCGGTGGATCAGCGTGATGGCCCGGGACCGGTCCCGCTTCTCGAGGGCCCGCAAGGCCCACGTTCGCTTGTAGGCCAGGAACCGTTGCTGGAGCACGGGTTGGAGGCTCGAGAGCATGAAGAAGAGCCACAGGATGTCAAGCGGGGTCATGACGGAGCCTCCGAGGGTGCTCGCCCACTCATCGAGTGTCGGGCCGGGGGACAACCAACACTGGTGACGGGCTGCGGCGGACGATGGCGGCGGCCACGCTCCCGAAGACCATCCGGGTCGGGCCGGTCCGGGCGTGGGAGGCGACGACAACCATCGTCGCCGGGTGGTCGCGCAGGTGGAGCTCGAGGCCCGCCGCCGGACTGACGGGGTCGTAGAGGGCCAGTGCGTCAACCTTGTGGCCCTGCTGGCGGAGCGGGGCGATGAGCCCTTCGAGGAACGCCTCGACGTCGCCGTCGGGGCCGAAGCGCCGCCGCGCCGGACGGTCGGGCCGCACCGGCGGCGGGACCGGTTCCGCCACCGTGGTCACGGTCAGCGGCTCGCCCAGGAGCCCGGCCCAGCCGAGCCCGATGGGGAGCAGGGCGGCCGAGACGGGCGTGTCGTCGACCGCCACCATCACCCCGTGCCCGCCGGGATGCTCGTCGGGGTGTGGGCCGACGACCACCAGCGGATCGTGGCCCCGGGCCACCACCTCGGTGGCCACCGATCCCACGAGCGCCGCCGACCGGCCCCGCCCGTGGCTGGCCATGCAGGCCAGCGTCCGGTCCCGGCCCGACCGCCGCAACTCCTCGTGGATCGCCCCGGCCGGGTCGAGGCTCACCACCACCGACCGGTGCACGGGGCCGAGGCAAGGGGGTAGGACGGCGGCCAGCTCGGTTTCGCGGGCGGGCACGTCGTCCTCGGTCGGAACGGCCGAGAACAGGACGATCCCGGCGTCGAGCTTGCCGGCGAGACGGGCCGCCACCGGTACCGCCCGGCCCGAGAAGCTCGAGCCGTCCAGCGGGACGAGGACGACCTCGACGTCGTCGGGGACCCCGCCCGTGGCGTTCATCACGCGGCCGGGGACTGCGACGCCCGCTCCGGATCGTGGGCCGGAGGGGCGGGCAGCTGGTGGACCTCGGCCATGTGCTGGTCGACCCTCGCCTCCACCAGCTTGTGCACCATCTTGGGGAGCACGAAGCGCTTGATGTAGAGGACGGCGATCGTGAGGTCGAGCAGCACGGCCGCGACGAACAGCGGGATGGACAGCCACCACGTCCAGACGTGGGCGGCGAGGGGGAGACTCATGCCGTCGCCTGCCGGGCCTGGCTCGAGCGGCGCTGCGGCAGGGACTCCAGCTTGCGGAGCCGGAAGGCGAGGGCCAGCACGAGGCCGCCGGCGACCATGGAGTACCAACCGATCAGCCAGGTGATGGCCAGGGCACCCGACCTGGGCGAGATGACCAGCAGCGCTGCGAACAGCAGCGAGAACACGCCGGCCAGGGCCAGCAGCCACTCGTGCTGGAGGGCGCGGCGGAGCCTGATGGCGATGGCGAGCTCGAGCGCTCCGGACACCGCCGCCCACACCGCGATGAGATAGAGGAGCACCAGGGTGGTGATGCCGGGCCAGGCGAAGGTGACCAGGCCGACGACCACGCTCACCACCCCTTCGAGGATCAACCAGCCCCGCTCGTCCCTGGTCTCGGGTTCCCCCCGCAGGGTGGCGGTCAGGATCATGGCGCCGTTGAGGAGGACGAAAGCCCCGAAGAGCAGGACCAGGGCCGTCAGCGTGAGGCCCGGCCAGAACAGCGTCAGCAGCCCGAACATGACCGCCGCCACCCCTCGGACGGCGAGCGTCCGCCAGTCGCCCATCAACAGAATCGTCACGGAATCAACCTCCTTGCCCGGCGACGCCGATGTCGATGACGGGTGCCGGGTTGTCGTAGTCGACCAGGAGCTCGTCGTCGGCGACGTCGATCCGGATGACGGCGCCGTCGGCGACATCTCCGGCGATCATGGCCCGCCCGACCTGGGTCTCCACATGCCGGGCGATGTAGCGCCGCAGCGGCCGGGCGCCGTAGACCGGGTCGTAGCCCTGGCGGGCGATCCACCGGCGGGCGGGCTCGGCGACCTCGAGGGTGATGCGCCGCTCGGCCAGCCGGCCCCGCAGCTCGTTGAACATCAGGTCGACGATCTCCTCGATCTCCGACTGGGTGAGGGGCTTGAACAGCACGATGTCGTCCACCCGGTTGAGGAACTCGGGGCGGAAGTGGCTGCGCAACTCGGCCATGACCAGAGCCCGAGCGTCGGGTTTGAGCTCACCCTCGGGGGTGACGCCGTCCATCAGGTACTGGGAGCCGATGTTCGACGTCATGATGATCACGGTGTTGCGGAAATTGACGGTGCGGCCCTGGGCGTCGGTCAGCCGGCCGTCGTCGAGCACCTGCAGCAGCGTGTTGAACACGTCGGCGTGGGCCTTCTCGATCTCGTCGAAGAGCACCACCGAATACGGCTTGCGCCGTACGGCTTCGGTGAGCTGCCCGCCTTCGTCGTAGCCGACGTAGCCGGGGGGCGCGCCCACGAGGCGACTCACGGTGTGCCGCTCCTGGTACTCGCTCATGTCGAGGCGGATCATGTTGTCCTCGGTGTCGAACAGCGCCGCCGCCAGCGCTTTGGCCAGCTCGGTCTTGCCCACACCGGTGGGTCCCAGGAAGATGAACGACCCGATCGGGCGCCGGGGATCCTTGATGCCCGATCGCGCCCGGATGATGGCGTCGGCGACGAGCTGGACCGCTTCGTCCTGACCGATCACCCGCTCGTGCAGGATCTCGTCCAGGCGCAGGAGCTTCTCGCGCTCGCCCTCCATGAGGCGCGACACCGGAATGCCGGTCCAGCGGGCGACGATCTCGGCGATCTCCTCCTCGGTGACGACCTCGATCAGCATCCGATGCCCGCCCTGCTTGCTCTCCAGCCGCTCCTCCTCGGCGTGCAGCCGCCGCTCCAGGTCGGGCAGCCGGCCGTGGCGCAGCTCCGCGGCCCGGTTGAGGTC
>JAXDQG010000230.1:0-6576 GCA_034667945.1 Acidimicrobiia bacterium
TTCCTCGCCATCCCTGCTGTGCTCCTGGTGTTGGCCACCGTCATCGGCTACTTCGTCAAGGTGGTCGCTCCCAAGTACCAGCGAGAGTCGTGACCATCGGGGCGTCCCCCCAGCCCGACACCGTCGACTGGCAGTTGGCGGAGCGGGTGGCTGCGCGAGTGGCCCGGCGTGATCCGTACGCCGCGCTCGCCTCCACTGCGGGGCTCGACGCCGACTTCGCCGAGCTCACCGTCGAGGCCGAGCAGCTCGTCGCCGCGACGACGGGGCTGCCGCAACTCGCCGGCCCGGCCCGGGCCCGGGTCGCCGACCGCTCCGAATGGGCCTCCGCCAACATCGCCTCGTTCCAGCGCCTGCTGCGTCCGCTCACCGAGCGCTTCGGTGACCGGCTCGGCAAAGGGGCCATGGCACCCATCGCGCGGCGGGCCGCGGGGGTGGAGGTCGGCCTGTTGCTCGGCTGGATGTCCACGCGGGTCCTCGGCCAGTACGACCTGCTGGTCATCGAGGAGGAGCGTCCCGAAGAGCAAGATCTCGTGTACTACGTCGGTCCCAACATCCTGGGTCTCGAGCGCCGCTTTGCCTTTCCGTCACGGGAGTTCCGGTTGTGGATCGCGCTGCATGAGTGCACGCACCGGGCGCAGTTCACGGGTGTGCCCTGGCTCCGTCCCCACTTCCTCAGCCTGGTCGACCGCCTCCTCTCCAGCGTCGATCCCGACCCGGCGCGACTGCTCGAGGGTCTGCGGCGTGCAGTGAGCGAAGCCCGCTCCGGTGGGCGCCCGCTCGACCGTGGGGGACTGGCCGCGGTGGTGGCCACGCCGGAGCAGCGAGAGGTGCTCGACGAGATCGGCGGCCTGATGGCCCTGCTCGAGGGGCACGGCGAGGTCACGATGAACCGCGCGGGCGACCACCGTTTGCCCAGTGCGGAGCGGTTCGAACGGGTGCTCAAGGCCCGGCGAACGTCGGCGTCCGCGCTGGCGAAGTTGCTGCAACGGCTGATTGGGCTCGAGGCGAAGCTGGCGCAGTACGCCCTTGGTGAGAACTTCATCGAGACGGTCGAACGGGAGGGCGGCCGTCAGCTGTTCGATCGGGTCTGGGAGGGCCCGCAATGGCTGCCGGTCATGGACGAGATTCGTCGCCCCAAGCAGTGGATCGATCGGGTGCAGCTGTCGGAGTCTGTCGGCCCGGCGTGATGCCGGCCTCGGACGTCGCCGGACTGCTGGCCCGCTGCGCGTTCCCCCCTGCTGGTACAGAGGTTGTTTGCGCCGTCTCGGGCGGCGCCGACTCTGCAGCACTGCTCGTCTTGGCGGTCGCCGCGGGCTGCAAGGCCGTCGCAGTTCACGTCGACCACGGACTCCGGGCTGATTCTGCGCGGGAGGCAGATCTGGTGGCCGACCTCGCAAGCAGGCTCGGCGCCGGGTTCCGGGCAGAGCGCATCGAGCTTGACGACGGTCCCAACCTCGAGGCACGGGCCCGCGCCGCCCGTTACCGGGTGCTGCCAACGGATGTGTTGACCGGTCACACCGCGGATGACCGGGCGGAGACCGTCCTCATCAACCTCCTCCGCGGAGCCGGTGTCGATGGACTGGCGGGCATGCGGCCAAGTGCCCGTCGACCGATCCTCGGGCTCAGGCGGAGCGAGACACGTGCCGTATGCGCCGAAGCCGGCATCACCGTCGTCGACGATCCGAGCAACCAGGATCGCCGATTCCTCCGCAATCGGGTACGGCACGAGCTGTTGCCCTTGCTGGCCCAGCTGTCGGGCCGTGATCCGGTTCCGGTGCTCTGCCGCCAAGCCGACCATCTGCGCGACGTGAGCGAACTGCTCGTCGACCTGGCCGATGCGGTAGATCCGGCAGATGCTCGCCAGCTGACTGCTCAGCCTCGACCGGTGGCGACGGTGGCGGTGCGCGAATGGCTGCGGGCCTTCGAGCACGATCGGCATCCGCCCGACTCGGCCAGCGTGGAGCGGGTCCTGGCGGTGGCCAGAGGCGAGCGGCGAGCGACGGAAGTCGTGGGGGGTGTGCGCGTCAGCCGATCGGGCGGTCGGCTTCGCCGCGACGCAACTGGTCGCACGACAACTTCGTAACGTTTGAGGTGTTGGTCCACCGGGTATGTAGCCTGCTCCCCTCGTGGGTTTACGAGGCTGGTGGGTGATGAGACCGCGTCGATTGGTGATCGTCGGGGTCTCGGTGGCGGTTGTGGCGGCGCTGGTGCTTGTAACGCTGCTCGGACGTCCGGCGCCTCGCACCGAAATGCGGCTCGACCAGTACCTCGCTGCCGTTGCCGACGGACGGGTGGTGTCCGCCACCATCGCCGATAGCGACCACACGGTCGAGGGCCAGCTCTCCGACGGCGTCCGCTATCGGGTCAACGTCCCGAAGGACTACTCCGCCGAGCTGACCACCACGCTTCACAACGCCCGTCCCGCCATTCAGCTCGAGGCCCGAGGGCCTGCAGGCTGGCGGATCCAGCTGCTGCGCGTCGGCCTACCGGTCCTACTCATCGGCGGGCTGGCCATCTTCCTCGTCACGCGCCTGCACCCCGGGCTGGGTCGCGCCGGGTTCGGTCGATCGCGTGCCCGGCGGGCCAGCCGGCAGGATTCGAGTGGCACCTTCGCGGATGTGGCGGGGGCCGACGAAGCGGTCGGTGAGCTCGAGGAGATCGCCGAGTTCCTGCGGGATCCGGCCCGCTTCAGCGCCCTCGGGGCGCGCATTCCCAAGGGCGTCCTGCTGCATGGGCCGCCGGGAACCGGCAAGACACTCCTCGCCCGGGCGGTGGCTGGCGAGGCCAAGGCGAGCTTCTTCGCCATATCCGGGTCGGACTTCGTGGAGATGTTCGTCGGTGTCGGTGCCGCTCGGGTTCGAGACCTGTTCGTCAAGGCCGGCAACGCGGCACCCGCCATCGTGTTCATCGACGAGATCGACGCCGTCGGCCGGCACCGGGGGAGCGGACACGGCGGCGGCCACGACGAGCGCGAGCAGACCCTGAACCAGCTGCTCGTCGAGATGGACGGCTTCGACAACCGTCAGGGCGTCATCGTCCTCGCCGCCTCCAACCGTCCCGATGTGCTGGATCCCGCGTTGCTGCGCCCCGGGCGTTTCGATCGCCATGTCCCCGTCGATCTGCCCGACGTGCGCAGCCGCCTCGACATCCTGCGGGTCCACGCCCGGAACAAGCCGCTGGTACCCGGGGTGGATCTGGAGGATCTGGCCCGTCGGACGCCTGGGTACTCTGGCGCGGAGCTGGCCAACCTGCTCAACGAAGCCGCCATCCTGGCCGTTCGCCGTGGCCTCGACGCGATTGGGTTGCCGGAGCTCAATGATGCCCTCGACCGGCTCATGGCCGGTCCGGTCCGACGGTCCAGGGTCATGTCCGGTGACGAGCAATGGGTCATCGCCTACCACGAGGCCGGGCATGCCCTGGTCAGCCACCTGCTGCCCACGACCGATCCCGTCTACAAGGTCTCGATCCTCGCTCGGGGGCGGGCCCTTGGTTGGACGGTGGTGCTGCCCCAGGAGGAGCGTCGCCTCCACACGCGGCCCCAGCTGCGCGAGCGGATGGCCATGCTGCTCGGCGGCCGAACCGCCGAGGAAGTGGTCTTCGGCGAGCCGACGAGCGGGGCCAGCGACGACATCGACCGCGTGACCGAGCTCGCCCGGGTGATGGTGACCGAGTATGGGATGAGCGACGCCGTGGGTCTCCGGCGGCTCGCCCGACGGTCGGAAGGCAGCGGCGATCCCGAGTACTCGGACGCCAAGGCGGCGCTGATCGACAACGAGATCGATGGCCTGGTGGCTGCGGCGGGTCGTCAGGCTCGAGCGCTGCTCGAAACCCATCGGGCGGTGCTCGACCGCTTGGCGGCCGAGCTGGTCGAGCGCGAAACCCTCGACGAGGCCGACCTGGCGGTCGTCTTCGCCGACATCGATCACGACGCCGAGAGCGACGCCACCCGACCCCGTGAATGGGCGCCCAGGACGACGATGACCCCCGCACCTGTGCCGGCCGGTGCGCTGGTGGCGAGTCGGGAGCCGCGAGCGTCGGCGGCCGCCCAGAAGCGCACCGCGGGGGCGAAGCAGGTCGACGACACGGCAGGCGGGTCGGGCGGAATCAAGGACGGTGGCGGCTTCCGACGCCCCGACGCCGAGCGGCCGCGCACTACCCTGGACCGCTGATGGCGCCGAGGGGTAAATGGGCTGCGGGGATCACCCCCCGCAACTTTTGTTGGGTGATCAAGGACCGTCTGGCGATCTGTGAGCGACCTGGCGGCTACAGCACGAATCACCGGCGGGTAAGGCGCCAGGAAGAGATCATCTGGCTGCGGGAGCAGGGCTTCACGTGCGTCATCTCGCTGCTTCCGTCGCCGCACAACCTGCACAACTACGATGAGCTCGGCGTGCACTGGCTGCACCGCCCCTTCAGCCCGGGTGACTCGCCTCGCGAGACGCTGCAACAGCTCTACCCCGAGCTGCGGCAACTGTTGGCGTCCAACGGCAAGCTCGTGATCCACCGGAACGAGCTGGGTGACGCAGTCGCCGGCCTGGTGGCCGGTTATCTGGTGTGGAGCGCGCTGGTGCCAACCGGTCCCCGGGCAATCTCCATCATCGAGCAGATCTCCCATCGGCAACTCGGTCCGGTCGGGCGAGAGCTGGTGGGCGTCGGTCTCGGCCTGCGAGTGGCCAGTCCACCCGGTCCCCTGGCGCCGCCCCAGCGCGCGGAAGCCGCCTCCTCCTGAGCGCCCCGTGCCCGAGCTGCCCGAGGTCGAGACCATCAGGCGTGAGTTGAACCCAGAGGTCGTCGGGCGCCGCTTGGGCGAGGCCTGGGCGTTTGCCTCGGCGAAGTTCGATTCGGCGGTGACCGCCAGCGGCGCGGGCGTCCAAGCGGTGCGCCGGCGGGGCAAGTACCTGTTGGCCGACTTGGACGATGGCCGCGAGTTGATCGTCCACCTCGGCATGACCGGCTCGCTCTCCCTGGTCCGGACAGCAGCCCTCGATCCCGATCCCTATGTACGAGCGTGGTGGGCGCTCGACGATGGTCGGACGCTGGTGTTCCGCGACATTCGGCGCTTCGGGCGGGTGGCAGTCGTGATGGCTGGCCAGTACGCCGCACTTCCGACCCTCCGCCTTCTCGGACCCGAGCCCCTCGACGAGGGCTTCACCGCCCTCGGGTTGTGGCAGGCGCTCGGAGCCAGCCGGGCACGGATCAAGACGCAGTTGCTGAGCCAGCGCCCAGTGGCCGGGGTCGGCAACATCTACGCAGATGAGGCGCTTTGGCGGGCCCGGGTGTTCCCCGGTGCCCGGTCGATCACCCGTCCCCAGGCCGCCCGCCTCCACGAGGCGCTGCGTGAGGTGCTCGACGAAGGCATCGCCAATCGGGGCACAACCTTGCGCGACTACCGGAGTGTCGACGGCCGAGGGGGGGACAACCAGCACCACCTCGATTGCTACGGGCGGGCCGGGCTGCCCTGCCGTCGCTGCGAGACAGCCTTGGTAAGCCGGTTCTGGGACGGCCGTACGACGACGTTCTGCCCGCGCTGCCAGCGCCGCTGACCCGCCTGCGCGTCGGATCCAGTGTCAGGCAGAAGGGCGTCCCGCAGACAGCGGCGTCAGGCCGACAGGGCCGGCACGCTGGCCAGCAAGTGCTCGGCCGCCGACAGCAGTACGCCCCCGCCGGCAGAGTCGCCCAGCGGGGCGATGGCCGCAACCGCTCGATCGACGTATTGGCGCGCTGTCGCCACCGAAGCGCCGAGGGCCCCGTTGGTTCGTACCAGTGAGCGGGCCGCCTCCATCTCCCCGGCGGCCAAGGGGCGGCCCAGAACCCGGCGCAGCTCGTCGCCGTGCGGGGACGTCAGCGTGCGGATGACCGGCAGGGTGTAGACGCCCTGCACGAGATCGTTTCCCGCAGGCTTGCCGAGCTGTTCGTCGGTGGCGACCACGTCGAGGATGTCATCGACGATCTGGAAGGCCATGCCGTAGTGCTCACCGAAGGTGGTCAGCCGGTCGACCAGAGGGCGGGGATGGTCTGCGACCAGCGCACCAATGCGGCAGGCCGCCGAGAACAGTGCGGCGGTCTTGCCTCGGATGGCCTCGAGATACGCCTCTTCGGTGCGGGCGACATTGAACACGTTGCGCAGCTCGCGGACCTGGCCCTCGCAGAGCTTCCCGATGGTGGCGGCAAGGAGGGCGGCGACCTCGGTGCCCAGGGAGGCGGCGATCTCCGATGCTTTGGCCAGCAGGAAGTCTCCCCCCAGGATGGCCTTGAGGTTGCCCCAGCGGGCATTGACGCTGTCGACCGTGCGCCGTGTGAGCGCCTCGTCCATGACGTCGTCGTGGTAGAGCGAGCCGAGGTGCACCAGCTCGACCGACACGCCGCCCGAGACGGCACCAGCGCTCGCCCGGAGCGCATGGTCATCCGAGCCAGCGGCCGCGGCCGCGATGCAGAACCCCGGCCGGAGGCGCTTTCCGCCGGCCCGGATGAGGTGACCGGCGATCTCGGTCAACAGATCGTCGTCGGTTTCGACCGCCGTCAGCAGCTCCTCGTCCACCCGCGCGAGGTCATCGCTCATCGTCGGCAGCCGCAGCA
>JAXDQG010000231.1:0-4393 GCA_034667945.1 Acidimicrobiia bacterium
CGGTTGCCTACGAGGCCTGCGCAGCCGGGCGACCCGGCTGGGCCTTCCTCGAGTGAAGCCTCGATGAGCGCCACGGTGGGCGGCGACTTGCAGAGGGGCCTCGAGGCATACCTGGCCCACGAGGTCGGCCAGCCCGTGGTCGTGAGCGATCTGGCAAGGGTGTCATCGGTGGGCAACGCCCGCGAACCGTGGACGTTCACGGCTCGGTGGGCTGACGAGATCGTCCGCTGTGTGATGTTGATCAAAGCCGAGGCGGGACAGTTGGAAACGACGCTCGCCCCGGAGTTCCACGCCATCGCCTGCTTGGAGGGATCGGGTGTGCCCGTACCCCGGGCGCTGTGGCTCGACGAGTCCGGCCACTGGGTCGGCCAGCCGTTCTTCGTGACCGAGTGGGTGCCGGGTAGTGCGGACACCCGGGTGCTGCGTGACCCGCGCAACGATCCGGCAGTGCGGGCGGTGGCATTGGATCTGGCCGGTGCGGCGGCTCGGCTGCACGCCGTGCCCGTCGCGCCCTTCGAAGCGCATCTGGCCAGCACGACCGTCGTCGAGGCGGCCGCCACCCAGTTGCGGACCTGGCACGAGATGTTCCTGGCGCAGCGCATGGAACCGCACCCTGCACTGGTCTACGCCATTTCGTGGTTGCTGGACCGCCTGCCCACGGCGAGGCGGGTATCGGTGGTCCACGGCGATCTCCGCTTCGGCAACCTGCTCTACGAGGGTACGAGGGTCACCGCCCTCCTCGATTGGGAGATGGTGCACCTGGGCGACCCGGTCGAGGACCTCGGGTGGGTCTACCGCAAGCTTTGGAGTCCGGCGCGGGCCCTGCCATTCCAAGCCTTCCTCGATGCATACGCCGATGCGAGCGGAGAAGCCGTCGACCCCGAGCACCTCCAGTGGTACTGCGTTTTCAGCGAGGTGAAGCACAGCGTGATCTCGCTGACCGCAGCTCGGTCGTTCGCGGATGGGCGCACCACCAGTCTGCGGCATGCCGATCGGGCCGCCACGGTGCCGGCGTTCGTGCATCGCCTGCTGGAGCTCGTCGGGGGTGTCCCCGGATGTTGAGGCCGTCGCCTGCCGATCTACTCACGGGCGTAGCTGACGCGCTGGCCGCCACCGTCCTGCCCGAGCTCGACATAGGTCCGGCCCGCGAGCAGGTGCAGGCAGCCATCGGCATCACCCGCCGGGTGGCCCGGGCGCTCCCCCACCTGCCTTCATATCTGCTCGAGGACAATGCCGACCTGGCAGCGACGTTGCGGCGGCTGCTGGGAGCCGCACCACTGACGTCGGTGGACGCCGGTGACCAACTGACCACCTCGGTGCTGGTGACCGCCGAGGCGATGCCTCCATCGCTTCCCGCCCTGGACGACCTGGCTGCGGTGAATCTCCAACTGCGAGAAGCGCTGGCCCGGTACTGCGACGGTCCACCGCCTCTCGATGAACGATCTCACGAGCTGTTGCAGAATTTGCTCGGCCGGATGACCGCCAGGGAGGCGGCGCTACGACTCTCGCCGTGGGAGCGCTGAGCGGTCGATCCGGTCAAGCCACCGCCGGCCGACCTCCGGCGCCGGACGCCGGCGGCAACCGATGGCGGGTCAGGCCGAGAGCAGGCGATCGAAGAACGATCGGTAACGACGCAGCGCCACCCGCAGATCCTCGGTCGAGGCCTGGTCGCCCCGGCTCCACTGCGTCTCGAGTTGGCTTCGCTCGTCGGCGAAGGACCTCACCAACTGCTGGATGACCTCGGCAACGAGAGCATCGGCGTTCTCGACGGCTCGGCGGGGCTCGTCCACGAACCCGGCCTGGATCGCCTCCCAGCGATGGCGATACTCCCCCGGATTGCTGAACAGCGCAGGACGGGACTCTTCGCCGGCGTGCCCTCTCCGATCCGCCTGGTCCCCGTTACGCCCGTTGTCGTGGCGGAGCAAGTCATCGGTGTGCAACATGCTGCGGCCGTCGCTGCCACTGGTTGCGTCCGTGGCGCGACGATCCTCGGCCAGGTCACCGCGGTCCATCGCAGGGCGACCTCCTGCGTCCCTGCTGTTCCGACCATCAGCGAACTGCGGATCGGGGGTATTCCGGTCGTCGACCATCGGGTCGCGCCTGTCTCGGTCGTCGACCATCGTGTCGCGTCGGTTCCTCGTGTCCCCGTCGTCAATTGTGTTGGCGGCGTTGGCGGTGTTGGCGGCGTTCGCGTTGTCTCTGTCGTTCATGATCTGCCTGTCAGTCGTCGTGTCCCTATCGGTCATCGTGCTGTTGTCACGCATGGGCAACTCCTCAGCTGCGAGACGACGAGGTATTCGAGGAAGAGGTATTCGAGGAAGAGGTGTTCGGCGAAGAAGCCGGGCTATCGGCGAGGAGTTCCTCGAACAGCGAGCGGTAGTGGATGAGCGCCTGCCGAAGGTCATCGGTGGAGGCCAACCGGTCTCGATTGCGGACAGAGATGACATGGGCCTGGCGGTAGTTGGCCGCAACCTCGGGGTGGTCCACCGCCACCATGTCCATCTGGTCGTCGAAGTCCTCCACCGGGTAGCCGCGCTCTCGCATCACCTGGGCGACGAGCGAGTCGGCCTGGGTCACCGCCTGGTCAGGCTGGTCGACGAAGCGCGACTGCACTACTCGCCACTCTCCGCTGTACCGGGCTCGCGAAGCCGGATCGAGCGGCCGAATCTCCAGGGACTTGCGGCGCTTCGACACGTCGCGAAGCTCTGATTCCACGGCGCGCTTGTCGCCTCGTTCTTCCAGCCGATGCTCGTATTCGGGGCCGAAGCGGTCCCGTAGAGCGGCCGAACGGCGTCGCCTCGCCATGAGGGAACCGATCACCAGTACGACGAGCAATGCCGCCAGGATGATGAGAATGAGAGCTACAATATTCACGACGCGTCCTCCCACGCTGTTGTGACGATCGCCGGCGTAGTCGGCCACGAGGGCATCCGCAGGCGTAGGAGCGGCCCGCACAAATCACCTGCTCCTTACCGGTGTGTCGGATACCCGGCTGTAGCGAGCCGCGAAACCGAGCAACCGAGGGATTGCCGCCGTCCTCCGCTCTCCACGGGGTCGTCGCTGGCCGGCCCGGCAGGATCATTAGGACGGAAAGATCACCAGGAGGGCTGTTCTCATTCCAAAGAATTCTCGATTCCAAAGCTTGTCCGGACGGACATATCCGCGCCACTCCCGACCTGTGGCCGGGCAGCCGGACCCGCTCGGACCTAGCCGCGATCTAGTTCTGCCGGAGACGGCTGCGTCAAACCTGGTCAGGCGGCCATCGACTGCTCGGCGTTCCGCAGCCGCCGCCTCGCAGCTGGGACGGCGACAACCGCCGACGCGCCGAGCACCAGCCCGGCGGCTCCTGCGCCGACGGCCCAGGCCCAGGTGTCAGAGGAGCCGATGTCCGACGCACCGGGCGGCGCCGAACTGATGGTCGGGGGCACAGTGGGCAGGCTGCCCGGTGAGGCCAGCGGCACGAGGTCTCGATGCAATTTCTTGGCAGCCGAGTCAATGCTCACGTGTGTCAGCCAAGCCTCCTGCGGGACCCAGTCGGAGTTCTTGTCATTGCGCAGATCGTTGAGGAGCGCGGCGCCCGCATTGCGACTGAGACGAATGTTCACCCCCGAGTCGAGCGAGGCGAACTTCGGCTTCTGAGGCGTCAGGAGGAATACGTCCGCCTTCACCCGCTCGTCCCCCGGTTTCCCAGCCCCCAAGATCTCCAGCGGCACCCAGGGTCGATCGAGCGGTATCTCCAAATGGATCGGGATGCCATCACCGGTGCGGAAGTCGCTCGCTTTCGCCCGGTTCGCATCGAACTTGGCCGCGACGAAGTACGGCGATTGGCGGCCGTAGCGTTCGAGGATCTGGGTCACGGAGGGATCGATGTCGAAGCCGTGCTCCGTTGCCCAGCGTGCGACGCTGTCGCCGCCTCCCTGCAACACCGTCACATCCAGCGAATCGATCTGAACCGACTTGAGGACCGTCGCGTCCGCGGAAAGGGCAGCAGCCACGCTAGATGAGGCGCTCTGATCCAGCACGGGTTGCACTTCACGCTGGAGGCGTTGCAGCGTCCAGTCGCCGGCCCGTTCGACGACGGTGGGCTCGCCGGGCAATGGAATGATCGATCCGAACGTCGGCTGGTCCGAAGCGAACTGGAAGCTCGTCACGTAATGCTCGATGCCGTTGTGCCACGAGGCGAGGGTGGTGGTGCGTTGCAGATTGACCGCGCCGTTCGGCGCGACGAGGAACCCGCACGCGCCCGCCGTCCCGGAGCCGAAGACGAAAGCCGCAAGTACTCCCCCAACCATCACCATCGCCGCGACTGTTCTTCGCATGCTGACCCCCGTTGCCCCCGTGGTTGATGCTGCTTGGACGACGAGTGGGGCGGTGAAGTTCCCGAGACGCCCGG
>JAXDQG010000232.1:0-2550 GCA_034667945.1 Acidimicrobiia bacterium
ATGTCCAGCGCGGTGCCGACGTCGTCGATGGAGTTCAGCTCGAGCATCAGGTGATGGAGGCCGACGCGGCCCTTGGCTCCGGCCAGCGCCACGGTGTGATGCCGTGCCGCCCGCCCTGGGCAATGGAAGAACCGGATGCCCATGCCGCGCTCCATCCAATCTGATGGCTTGAAGCCGAGAACGTCGCGGAAAAACCGCTCGCCTTCCTGCAACTGCGGCACCATCAGCACCACGTGGCCGAGCCCTTGCTCACCGGTGCGGAAGCCTGAAATCGGACGACCGGGTGTAAAGGCACCGCCCTTTTGCAGCCCATGGCTGAGCTCATGCCGGAGGCCAAACCGGTCGGTGAACCAGGCGACATCGGCCACGGCCCGGAGCTTTGCCAGCTCGGCATCGCCGCGGTGCACAGTGACGCCGTCCTTCTCGACCCGGCCCGCCGTCTCCTCCAATGAGCCCGCATCGCCGGCTTCCCAGCCCAGGTAGGCGAGTGCGTTCTCTGCACCGGGATGGGCGATGATCCGCTGTACCGCTTCATCCACGCGCAAGCGCACCGACCCGTCGGGGCTACTCGGCGCCACCTCGGCACCGAGGACCTCCGGGCCGAACGTGCGCCATTCCTCCGCCGTCGGTGTAGTGAATCCGATGTAGCTCAGCCCACTGATCACGAGGGTGACCCCTTCCCTCGGGGACGGGATCTGCCACGACGGTCGACGAGTTGGGTCGTCGGCGGCTGTGACCCCCCATGCGCCCCGTTCCTGTAGTGATCACTCCAGTAAATCGCTCTCGGCGGGGTATGGTCAAGGGGTGACCCAGACCCGACGCCGCCGGGCGAATGGCGAGGCCTCCCGCCAGCGGATATTGGACGCTGCCGCGGACGTGGCCGGCGAGCGGGGGTATGAGGGCACGAGCATCAACCTGGTGAGCGACCGGTCCGGCCTGCCGCCAAGCTCGATCTATTGGCACTTCAAGAACAAGGACGAGCTGATTGCCGCGGTCATCGACCGGAGCTTCAGCGCATGGGCGGAGGCGTTGAGGCGGTCGATGGTGATGCCGCCCGAGGGGACACGTGAAGATGTCTTTCGCCTGACGTTGAAGCGCTCCGGCCGGGCATTGGCCGAATTTCCGGACTTTCTTCGGCTTGGGATCATGCTCATTCTCGAACGTCGGCCTGACGAGCCGACCGCGAGGCAGAAATTTCTCGAAGTGCGGGAGCACACCGCTGACCGCACCCGGGCGCTCTACGAGCTTTACTTCGACGATTTGGACGCTGACGACATCGCTGCGTTGGTGCGATTGACCATCGCTACGGCCGATGGCTTGTTCATCGCCCGGGAGATCGAGGAGATCGATCTGTCGTCCGCATTCGACTTGCTGGCCAATGCGGTGCTCGGCGCGGCGTCGCGGCTCGCCGCCGCTCGCTCACAGCCGTGAGCTGAGTGCCTACCCAGCCAGAGCCGCAAACAAGTTATGAAACCAGGCGATGGACCGCATAAAGCGCCGCGACCTGCCGGCCGGTGAGCGCCAGGTTGAAAATTGCGACGTCATCCACGTCGCCGGCGAACGCAGCCCACGCGGGGTGGTTGCCTATTGCTATAGGTCGGTCGGAACTTTGCAGGACGCCGCTATGTGCAGCAGAAGCGACCAGCGCGCCATTTACGTACAGGCTCATGGTGGAACCATCAAAGACGCCGACAACTTGAGCCCACTGACCTGCGATCGCTGGAGCTGACACGCCAAATGCCGTGCCGAACTGTCCCCCAGGGAAGGCGATGGAGAACCAATATTGGCCGTCTATTACTGCCAACGAATAGGAATCCGGGGCGTACCACTTACTCACGATAGTTCCTATGTATGCCGTACGGTCCGGACGCACCGTGGCCGCGAGAGTGACGGCCGAGGTGAGATGAAGGTCCGGTGCATCCGCAGCGGTAGCGATACCAGTCGAGCCGTCGAAATGGGCTGCAAGCCTTCCCCTGCCAAGATCAGTACATGTTACGCCGGCGGAGATTGCAGCGTCACGCGAGCCCACCAAGTCCTTGAATGTCGCCTTGCCTGGTGCGCAGTCGTCGAACGTCCAAAGCGCGACAGGAAGCCGGCTACGAATCAAGGCGGCCCAAGGCCCGTCTGTGATAGCGGCGGTCTGTCCTCCGTACGCCGCGCTCGCATGTTCGCCTCGTGCTGCGACAAGAAGCGCCGCCGTGACGGCAAGCACAAAGCAGACCACCAAAATCCGTTTCACAACAACAACCCTCCGCCGAAGTAGTTATACAAAAAGCCCGGGCACCCTACATCGCGAGGGCTTACGAAGCAAATGATTGTCTCGGCCGTCTCTTGCCCATACGAATCGTCCTTTCTGTGCCGCTGGGCCGCGGTAGCCTTCGGGCCGCTGGTATGTCGGCGATCTGGTGAGGGGTGGCATGGCGAACGATGCTGAGACTCGTTTGGAGCTGATCGAGCTGCTCGCCCGGTACGCCTCGATGCCGGACACCAAGAACTTCGATGATTTGCCCAAGACGGTGCTCACCGACCCGGTTGTGTGGGACTTCGAGG
>JAXDQG010000233.1:0-3558 GCA_034667945.1 Acidimicrobiia bacterium
CGGCCCAGGTCGCGCCGGGGGCTACCAACGTCCCGGTCGAGTCGCGGCGAGTGGATTCCGCCGGGTGGACGTAGTGGAGATAGTAGGAGTGGTCCTCGGTCAGCTTGGCGACGTAGTCCTCGACACCCGATTCGGCCGCCTGGTATGAGGCGCTGCGGGTGTTCCCCAGAGCCGAACGGTTCACCTCGGCGGTGACCGCGGTCATCATGGCCGTCCCCAGGGCGAAGAGGACCGCGGCCACCAGCAGGACGACGATCATGGCCACGCCCTGTTCGCCTTGGCATCGTTGGCCTACTGCGCCCTGCCGTTGGGACATCGGGTGGCTCACGCCGCGCTCCGGAGGTTGATGGTCAGCAGGTGACGCTGCGGCCCGGGGGTGGACAGGGACGCGCCGACATCGAGGGTCACGTCGATGTTTCTCACGGCGCCCGGCGTTGCGGTGACCGCTCCGTTGATGTCGCGGTAGACAAACGCGGGCGCGTTGACGACGTCCTTCAAGACCACCTGGAATGCCCCGGCAGTTCCCGGGAATGTCCAGGGAGGCGTGTCGGTGTTGGTGCTGATCGTGGTGGACCGCTCGAGTGATGTGCCGTTCAATCGGTAGACGATCTTTCGAAGGCGCATGGGTGTGCCGCGATCGGGCGAGAAGAACGTGATCTGCGTCGCCGACATCGACTCGATGACTGGCGTGGTCTGGTCACCGGTGTAGGCCTGGCGCACGTCGCGCTGGAAGCTGTCCAGAGCCAGCCGGGTGGCAGCCAAGAGGTCCGTGCGCTTTTGCAGGTTCGCCCCATAGGTGCTGGAAGACCACATGGCGCCGTAGACCAGCGCCAACACAGCGGACAAGAGCGCGGTGGCGACCGCCATCTCGACCAGGCTGACACCAGCCTCGCGGCCGGTGCGCTGATCCGGTGAGGGACGGCGTCGTGTCGTCATGAGCCGGCTCATGGTGCGGCCGCCAGGCCGATGGTGGCGTTCGTTGTGGCGGGACCAGGCACGTTCACGGAGACCTCGTTGGCTGGGCGTCCGTTGAAGGACAGCGCCCTGACCGTGTAGGTGGGTGTTGCGCCGGCGGGCACGTTCATGGTGCATTTCCCGTTGGACGCCGTCACACATCCGACCTGGGTGTCGATCGGGCCGTCGAGCGCTATGACGTTCACCCCGGACAATGCGGTGAGCGTGGTCGCATCACGAACGAGCACCTGAAGTGGTGCAAACGTGGCAGGCGCCATGGTGAAGACGTAGCGGGACACCAGGTCGGTCGGATATGCGGTCGGCACGACCTGGGTGACGGCTGGAGATGCAAAGCCCGTGGCCGTTGCGCCCACCGTGTACTGGATCCCCGAGATCACCTTCTCGGTGCCCACCATGCTGACGATGGTGGCCCCGCCGACCACTGGAATGGTCGCCCGCCCACGAATCGAGCTCACCTCGACGTTTGCTGCGCCGATAAAGGGCAGACCGGCGCTGTCGACGAGCTTGATGTCGAGCGTTGCCGCCCGGTACACGCGCACGACCGTGGTGAAGAGCTGCCCGGCGGTCAGCTGGAAGCGCACGGCCGGATTCGGCGACGTGTCTTCCGGCAGGACGTCATAGCCCAGCACGGTCACCGAGACCGTCGAATAGTTGAACGGCGCAGTGGCGGTGTTCGGGTCGACAGCGGCGAACACGACCTGTCCGGTGGCGTCGGTGGTATCGGTCCGGTTGCCCCCGGGACTGCCGGTCAACTGGACGACCGCGCCGCTCACCGGCTGATTGAGCGCGTAGTCGACGACCTTGACCTTGACCACACCCTTGTCGCGAGAAGGTTCTCTGGGGGGCGCCACTCGGCTCTCGATCTGGGCCAACTGCTTACCCTGCCAAGTGACTGTGACCCTGACCGACTTGTAGTTGGCGGCGGTCTGGAAGCCGCCGGGGATGGGGTCGTCCACGTAGAGGACCCGCACGACAAGGCCCATGGTGAAGCCCCCAACGGTGACCGTCTGGGTGGGGGCGATCGTCCCGGGGGGGTTGCCGCTGACCGTTCCCAGCTGGTCGTAGGGCAACCGGCGGGCGTCCTCGAGCTCGGCCGTCGCGGTTTCTTCGGCCGCGGTGCGGACTCTGGCGTTCTGGTAGGCCCGATACGACGCTCCGGCCGTCCCGGCAAAGGTGACGGCCATGATGGCGAACAGCGAGATGGCGATCATGACCTCGATCAGCGTGAAGCCACCCTCACCGCGCGATTCGCGAGAATTCGCCACGCCAGTTTGACCTTCGGTGTCAGGCACGTGCAGCTCCACGGACACGAGCAGCGCCACGCCGGTGGCCAACCGGATCCGATACCGCCTTCGGACGGCGTGCGGTGGCTCCGCTCCGGCGTACCGCTACCACCATGCCCAAGGCCTCCTAGCTGCATGTGCACGCGCGTGTATGCGTGGGCGCTTTGCCTCCTATCGGCGTCAAGGGCCGCGGACTTGATAGCGGCAGCGGTAATTCAGCGGCGGGGAAAGTTTTTTGGATTTCGGGGAGAACTTGGGTCCAGTTAGGGCTCGGATGCGCCGATGTCTTCTTTGGCAGCAACTACGAACCCCGAGGAGAGCCCATGCTGCAGACGATGAAATCCCGGCTGGCGGCTAGGCGCCGTGATGAGGGTGGATTCACCCTGATCGAGCTGATGGTGGTCGTCTTGATCATCGCCATCTTGCTCGCTATCGCCATCCCGACCTTCCTGGGAGCCCAGAACAAGGCCAAGGACCGCAGCGCTCAGTCCTCGCTTCGGAACACGGTTACCGCAGCCAAGACGATCGCCGCCGATAGTGGCGACTATGCGACAGTCACCGCGGCCAGCTTGGGGGCCATCGAGCCGTCGCTGAGCTACCTGGCCAACAACGCAGCCGCTGCGGCGATGACCGATCCGAAGATCGTCTCGATCCTGGTCTCCGCGGGCAACACTGTCTTCTACGCCGCCGCCAAGTCGAAGACCGGCAGCTGCTTCTACATCCGTGACGACATGACGACCGGCACGGCCACAGGCGGCACGCGCTTCGCCACGTCGGACGGTTCGGCCGCCCAGACCTGCAATGGCGATGGGGCCGCAACGGTTGCCGCCGCCAGCTACAAGACCACCGGTTGGTGACATAGCCCTGACGTCCGAGCCCCCTCGGACGAGATGATCTGAGACCGCCTCGGCGGTACAGCACTGAGAAGATCGGCCTTCAGGTCGGGAGCGGATGCCCATCGGGTACGCTCCCGACCTGTCGCCGCGTCCGGGTTCTAGTGCATGCATCCGCAAACCGGCGCACGGTAGCTTCCGTCCAAGTGGCCAATTCGGGTGACCATAGAAACGCGACAGGAGGGAATAAGGATGCGGTACCGGCGCAGAGGAACACGAATGAGCTCTAGCAGCAAGTGACAGTTCGCCACTTTCGCCCGTGTCGGGCAGACCGATGTTTGGATCAGTTCATGGAAGGGACATCTGCGTGTTCATAGCCCGCCTGCGTGAACGCATAGACTGAGTATTCCGACGTAACTCATTGGTGTTGTGCCGCTCTTGTGCCGTCTGCGCCGCGAGCAGCAAGG
>JAXDQG010000234.1:0-3414 GCA_034667945.1 Acidimicrobiia bacterium
GTCGTGGAGCTGGTCGCGCCATTGACGGCAACGGTCGTACTGGCCGCGCCGCCTGCGGTGGTCGACGACGCCGTCGTGCCGGCGTTGTTCTTGCCGCTGCTCCCGCAGGCAGCGGCAAATAGCGTCAGCGCGAGCGCGCCGACGAAGAGTGAAATCCTATGGCCCCTCATGCACCTTCCCCCAGATCGTCCCGGTGCAGTACCGGCCACAACCTAGTGGTCGATTGTGTGCCGGTGACCAATCCCATGTCGCTCCGAAAGGGCGGCCTCGGAAAGGTGGGCCTGCTGGATCACTTCCACGCGCGCCATTGAGCCCGCCATCTGATGGCGCTCAGCCGCCTCCCTCGCGGGCCGGTCCGAAGGTGACCTCGATGTCGCCCGCAAGCGCATCCGACGCGGTGGCGAAGGCCGAACCCGTGCGATCCGGAAGCGCCTGCAGGGCATCCAGCGCTCGGAGCAGCTCGTCGCGCTGCCCCCGACCGACCCAGGGCGCTCGTCCGAACAGCTCGTCGAGCTGGGTGCGGGTGCGCTGCAGCACCAGGTCGGCCCCGCCGGTTCCGCCGTTCTGGTTGGAGAGGGCGCCGGCTTGATCGTGGAGAGCCAGCACGCGCAGCCCGGCTGCCGTTTGACGAGACTGGAGGCTGACGGACCGCACCCGGTCATCGACGCTGGGGGCAGTCAGGCGGCCGGCCATGACACCGATAACCAAGCCGAGGGCGAGCGTGGCGCCGGCCAGGCCGAGCGCCCGCCGACGACGGCGGCCGGCAGGGATGTAGAGGGCCACGAATCACTCTCTTCCGATGACGATGGTGGCGGGTTCGTCCAGCGAGACCGCGGCTGCAGTGGCCACGATGGCATCAGGCTGGGCGTCGGGCACCTGCAGGAAGCGGGAGCCGCTGATGACCCAGGCGTCGGGCGTGATGGTCACCGGCCCCACCCGCCGGGTGCGCCGAGCGATGACGACGGCCACCGCCTCGGGCCCGGGCCTCTGCTCGGGCAGCAAGGCTTCGCCCTGAATGTCGATCACCAGGTCCGCGTACTGGTCGAACACCGCGATGCGGCCGCCTTCGTTGCTGACGGTGGACATCCAGTAGCGACCGAGGGCGGCGGCATCCGGGTAACCGCGTTGGCGCGCCGCCGCAACCGCGTCGTCCCTGGATGCCGGTGGACGGCCGGGTACCGCGCCGGAGCTCAAGCCCACGGCGCCGGTGACCGTGACCCGCACGGCGCCCTTGTCGGTCAGATGCTCAACGCGGACGTCGAGCGATGCCGCGCCGGCGCCCGCCCGGATGGCTTCCGCCTCGACCTCGGCGATCAGTCGCTCGGTATCAGCGGCCGAGGCGTTGGCGAATGTGCGCTCGCGTTCGGCTCTGACCAGGGACAGGGCGTCGCCGATGGCGCTGATCACCTCGGCGTTGGGCGGAACCGTGAGCTCGAGGCCCATGCCGCCGGCGACCGCCCGACCGACAGCGCCGGCGCCACCGCCCACGGCCACGATCCCGGGCCGCTCGAGATGGTGGTCCCGCGCCACCGTGCTGACCAGATCACCGATGGCTTGCGTGGTCGCTTGCAACATCCGGCGCGCCACCTCGGGTGCGGCCAGGCGGAGCGCCTTCCCGGCAATGGCAAAAGCTGCCAGCGCAAGCTCCGGATCTCCGTGCGCATAGTCACCTGGCTGGGTGATGCCGAGCGCATTGGCAGCACACGTGTTGGTCAGCGCGACGCGACGGCCGTCGTTGAGCCGAATCACCAGGTAGTCGACCGGGTCACCGGCGCGGGGCGCAACCAGTTCGGCGGTTGCGCCCTCGAAGTCGGCATCGCCGACGAAGCAGGCGTAGGGATACCCGGCGATGTGCGCGCTGCGGGGCCCGACGCCGTACACCTTGTTGCGCCGGGCTCTGAGCATCGACCCCCCGGCCACGCCCAATACCCGGACGTCGAGCGCACGGATGGCGGTGGCATGGCTGGCGACCTGCACATACGACAACGCCGGTCGGCCGCGGCGGATGGCGGCAACATTGGTCGAGGTGCCGCCGACCTCGAGGATGACCGCGTCGGTGATCCGGGTAGAGCGGAGCGCCCCGGCGACCGAGGCGGCCGGCCCCGAGTAGAGCGTGCGGGCGGGCGCCCGGCGGAACCCTGCGAGGTCGGTGGCGCCGCCGTCGCCGCGCATGACCATGACCGGGCTGTCGATCTTCGCCGACGCCACTCCCGCTCCAACCACTTCCGCGGTGCGCAACGCGATGGGAAGGATGGAGGCGTTCAGCGCGGCGGTGACCGATCGGAGCTCGAGCCCGTACAACCCGGTGAGCTCGGCTGATGTCGTGACCGGTAGCCCCGCGCCCGCGGCGGCCTCGGCCACCGCACCCTCGTTGGTGAGGTCGTCGGGCGCGAAGGCTTCGGCGACGGCGATGGCCTGTGCCCCTTCGCTACGCAGTCGCTCGACGGTCGTGCGGGCAATAGCCGGATCGAGCCCGCGCGTGACGTCCAAGAAGGCGGTGACCGTGGTCAACGGGCGCCCGTCACTCAGCTGGATCTGCGGTTCGATCGTCCGGCGGCGGGCTTTGCGCAGGTCTGGCGCCCTTCCCATACCGACCATCCCGACGGTGGCGACATCACCTTCGAGCAGGGCGTTCACCGCCTGGGTCGTGGAATGCGTAACCAACTCGACCCGCCCGGCGCCAACCTCTTGGGCCAGCCGGGACACCACCTCGACCACCCCGCCGGCCACGCCATCGGCATGCTCATGTGTGGTCGGCACGACCGCATCGGCGACGACAGTGCCGGTCGTGGTGTCGAAGGCGACGGCCTTGGTGAACGTCCCGCCGACGTCGACGCCGATGCGAATGGTCATGTCAGGTGGGAGCGTCCACCGGGACGGGCGGACGAGCATCGCCGACGAACGCACCGGAGCGGTGCATCCGTGGCCGCAGGACAAAGAGGTACGCAGCACCGAGCACGTAGACCGCGATCAGGCCGAACTGGGCGCCCAGGGTCTCTCGGCTCGGCCAGTACCCCAGCGACTGAGCCAGGAAGATCGGTGCCCGGGGCCACGAGGGCCAGCGGTGCAGGCCCACGACATCGGCCTCCTGCAACGCCCTGACCGCGTTGCCGAGGAACGCCACCGAGGTGGCCATGAGGAGCACCACGGCGGTGGAGAGGAACGTCTTGATCGGCACCCGGTTGCCGAGGCGGAAAATCACCCACGCCACGACGGCCAGGACGGCAAGGCCGGTCACCAGGCCGGCGGCCACCCACACGCCCAGGCCGGGGCCAAACGACAAGAGCGCCTGGTAGAACAGCGCCGATTCGAAGCCCTCGCGATAGACGGCGGTGAAGCCGACCAGCATCAGGGCCGTGGTCGAGCCGACGGAGACTGCCGTCCACACCCGGGCCCGAAGGAACTCGAGCCATC
>JAXDQG010000235.1:0-5543 GCA_034667945.1 Acidimicrobiia bacterium
GCATGCTGCAGCAGCCGGCCGGTCCGCCGGGTGTCCTCGCAGGCGATGGCGTCGGCCCCGGCCAGTTCCTCGACAGCACGAGGCGAGAGGTCGCCGAGGTTTCCGATCGGCGTGGCGACGAGGACCAGTGCGCCTTCGCGGCTCACCCTTGGCCTCTTCCGCGACTCGGGCCCGGCCTCATGAGCGACCTCCCTGGACCTCGAGCTCGTCACCTGGGACGAGGTGCCATTGCTCGAATGCCCCGGCAGGCGCCTCGATCACACAGCGTGCCTTCCACACCGGCCGATCGATCCGGTGTCGGGCGAGCGTCACCGTCCGCAGGACGATCATGTCGGTGTCGCAGTACGCCACGTCGATGGCAAAGCGCATGCCCAGCGTATGGACCGCCCGGGCGGGCCGCACCAGCAACGCGCCGTCGAGGTCCGCACGGCCGATCAGCCCCTGCAAACGGGCGCGGAACGTGTCGGCCACTTCGAGAGAGGCCAGGACTTCGTTGCCGCGCACCAGCCAGGGCATGGAGATCACCGTCCTCCGGGGGTCGGATGGTAGCGGCTGCTCGAATCGAGCGACGTGCTGTGAACCGTGCGCAGACGCCCGGTGGTGCCACCCCCGGTACGCTCGCCGCGTGGATCCCGTTTTGGCGCTGGAACGGTGTGCGTACCTGCTCGAGCGTGAGCTGGCGCCGACGGCCAAGGTGAACGCCTTCCGGAGGGCCGCTGCCGTGGTGTCGGAGCTGCCCTCCGATGAGCTCAGCCGGCTGGTGGACTCGGGCCGCATCACCGAGTTGCCCGGCATCGGCGCCAGCACGGGCGGCGTCATCACCGATGCGTTGAACGGTCGGCGGTCGTCGTACCTCGAGGATCTCGAGCGCAATTCAGCAGTGCCCCTCAGCGATGGGGCCGTCCTCCGAGCCGCCCTCCGGGGCGATTGCCATACCCATTCGACCTGGTCGGACGGAGGCGCGTCCATCGAGGAGATGGCCCTCGCCGCGCAGGAGCTGGGCCATGGATGGCTGGTGGTCAGCGACCACTCACCTCGTATGAGCGTGGCACGCGGACTCTCCCCTGAGCGGGTGGCCGAACAGCGGCGGGAGATCGACGCCCTCAACGAACGGCTGACGCCATTCCGCCTGCTGCAGGGCATGGAGGTGGACATCAACGAGGACGGCAGCCTGGACGCGCCCGACGAGGTGCTGTCCTCCCTCGACGTCGTCGTGGCCAGTCCGCACGTCAAGTTGCGCATGGACCGGGCTGCAATGACCCGCCGGCTCGTGCTGGCGGTGGCCAATCCGCACGTCGACGTGCTGGGCCACGTGACCGGTCGCAAGGTCGGCTGGGGCGGGGCGCGGGTACGGCCGCCGGCGGAGTTCGACGCCGAGGTGGTCTTCGCCGCCTGCGCCCAGTTCGACGTGGCGGTCGAGGTCAACTGCCGGCCGGAGCGGCAGGACCCTCCCGACGACCTGCTTCAGCTCGCCCTCGACTGGGGCTGCCGGCTGGCCATCGACACCGATGCACACGCCCGTGGCCAGCTCGAGTGGCAGGCCTACGGCTGTGACAAGGCCGCGTCCCACGGTGTTGGTGCCGACCGGGTGGTCAATGCAGCCGACGCCGACGGCCTGCTCGAGTGGATCGCCGCCCGGCCTGTCGCCGGCTGATCACGGCGGCACCTAGAGAACATCGCAGTGCCCGCCTTCGCAGCGTGCCGGTGCCGGTCGGTTAGAGCTGTTGGGGTAGGCTCACCGGCCGGATTCCGTGAGGAGCCCGGATTCCGTGAGGAGCATCGTCGCATGTCCAAGAAGACCGCCAAGCGCAAGATCAACTCCCGCCGCAAGAAGGCAAACCACGGCACCAAGCCCAACGCCGGTCGGGGCTGACGCCCCGCGCTCCTGAGCAGCTGGACGGCAGGCGGGACAGTGCCGACAACGCCTGGCTCGGGGGGAGCGCCCACCGCTGTCGAGGTCATCCGGGCGAAACGGGATGGGCGCCGGCTAAGTGAGGCCCAGATCCGCTGGTTCATCGACGCGTACACCCGCGGCGAAGTCGCGCACGAGCAGGCGTCTGCGCTGCTCATGGCCGTCGTGTTCCAAGGACTCGACCCCGCTGAGCTGGGCGCATGGACGACCGCCATGTTGGAGTCGGGAGAGCGGCTCGACCTGTCGGATGTCGGCCCGCCCACCGTCGACAAGCACTCCACCGGCGGGGTGGGCGACAAGATCTCCCTCGTGTTGTGCCCGTTGGTGGCCGCGTGTGGCGCGGCCGTGCCGCAGTTGAGCGGCCGAGGGCTCGGACACACCGGCGGGACGCTCGACAAGATGGAGGCCATCGCGGGCTGGCGGGCACAGCTGAGCAACAGCCAGATCATCGCTCAGCTGCGGGACGTTGGCGTGGTGATCTGCGCCGCCAGCGACCGTCTGGCTCCGGCAGACCGGCGGCTCTACGCCCTGCGGGACGTCACCGGGACGGTCGAGTCGATCCCGCTGATCGCCTCGTCGATCATGTCGAAGAAGATCGCCGAGGGAACCGGCGCGCTGGTCCTCGACGTGAAGGTCGGCGCAGGTGCGTTCATCCCCCAGCCCCATGGAGCGCGCGAACTGGCCCGCACCATGGTGGACCTCGGCGAACGCCACGGAGTGCGCGTCTCCGCCCTGCTCAGCGCCATGGACCAACCGCTGGGAAGAGCCGTGGGCAACGCCCTCGAGGTCGCCGAAGCCATGGAATGCCTGGCCGGTGGCGGGCCCGAGGACGTGATCGAGCTCACCGTGGCCCTGGCGCGGGAGATGCTGGCGCTGGCCGGCGCGACCGACGGACCCGATCCTGCCGACGTTCTGCGCCGGGGCGCCGCCATGGACCGGTGGCGGGCAATGGTCGCCGCCCAGGGGGGTGACCCGGAAGCCTCCTTGCCCAACGCGACCTCCACCGAGACGATCACCGCGGCAACCAGCGGCTGGCTGACCCGGCTCGACGCCCGGGCCGTCGGCGTCGCCGCGTGGCGGCTGGGCGCCGGTCGCGCCCGCCAGGAGGACCCGGTCTCTGCCACTGCGGGCGCCCGCTGTCTCGCCAAAGCCGGCGACGCGGTAACCGCCGGGCAGGCGATTCTCGAGCTGCATTTCGACGATCCGGCTCGGTTGCCCTCGGCCATGGCCGCGCTGGAGGGGGCGATCGAGATCGGCCCGGAGCCGCCGGCCGTGGCGCCGCTGATCGTCGAAGGCATCGAAACCCTCAGCCTCTAACCCTTTTCCCCCTGTTCATACGGTGCAGAAGGCGTCGCGTAGACACGCCGGTACCATCCGGCCATGGATCTCCCCCGGCCCACCGTCGAGCAATTGCGACGGGCTCCCAAGGCGCTGCTGCACGACCACCTCGATGGCGGCCTCCGCCCGAGCACCGTGGTCGAGCTCGCCCGGGAAGTCGGCCACGAGTTGCCGACCAACGACCAGGAAGAGCTGGCCGAGTGGTTCCACCGCGGCGCCTACCGGCACGACCTCACCTTGTATCTGGAGCCGTTCGCCCACACGGTGGGTGTGCTGCAGAGCCGCGAAGCGCTGATACGGGTCGCTCGGGAATGTGCGGAGGACCTGGCCGACGACGGCGTCGTGTATGCAGAGGTCCGCTTCGCCCCCGAACTGCACACCGAGGGCGGGCTCACCTTGGACCAGGTGGTCGAGGCGGTGCTCGAAGGCTTCGACATCGGTTCGGCCCGACGTCCGATCACCATCGGCGTGCTGTGCACCGCCATGCGCACAGCCGCCCGCAGTCAGGACATCGCCGAGCTGGCGATCCGTCACCGCGACCAGGGCGTGGTCGGCTTCGACATCGCCGGCGCCGAGGCCGGCTATCCGCCGACCCGCCATCTCGACGCTTTCCAGTACATCCAGCGTGAGAACGGGCACATCACCATCCATGCCGGCGAGGCGTTCGGCCTGCGTTCCATCTGGGAGGCCATCCAGTTCTGCGGGGCCGAGCGACTCGGGCACGGCGTCCGCCTTGTCGACGACATCACCCAGGACGACGACGGCACCTACCGCCTGGGCCGGCTGGCCGCCTTCGTGCGCGATAGACGGGTGCCGCTCGAGATGTGCCCCAGCTCGAACGTGCACACCGGTGCAGCCCCCTCCATGGCCGAGCATCCCATCGGGCTCCTTCGTCTCCTGCGCTTCCGGGTGACGGTCAACACCGACAACCGGCTCATGTCGGACACCACGATGACGTCCGAGTTCGCCGCGTTGGTCGAAACGTTCGGGTTCGGCTGGGACGACGTCGAGTGGCTGACGATCAACGCCATGAAGTCGGCCTTCTGGCCCTTCGAGGGGCGGCTCCGCATCATCAGCACGCAGATCAAGCCGGGCTTCGCTGCCCTCCGGGCCGAGGCCGGCCTGGAACCCCGGTCGGGCGACCAGTTGGTGGCCCCCTCCCGGGGTTGACGTGGTAGCCCCGTCCCCGGGTTGAACTGGTAGCCCCCTCCCGGGGGTTGCACTGACGGCCCAACCCGGTCGGCACCACAGCCTGCGGCCATTGTCGCTGGTCGAGCCGGTTGCCGATACGGCGGGAGGCCAACCGCTTCCCCACTACGCTTGCGGCCGTGCCTGCCCACGTGGTCGACCATCCGCTGGCCGCTGATCGGCTGGCCATCCTGCGCGACCGCAGCACCGCTCCGGCGGCGTTCCGGGCCGCGCTGAAGGACCTGTCGACCATGTTGGTGTACGAGGCCTGTCGCGACCTGCCCACGGTCGAGAGCGTCGTCCACACGCCGTTGTCCCCGGCGAGGGCTCGGCGACCGCGCAGTTCGCCGCTGCTGGTCCCGGTGCTACGTGCGGGGCTGGGCATGCTCGACGGCGCATTGGTGCTGCTCCCCGACTCACCAGTCGGCTTCGTCGGCCTCAAGCGCGACGAGGAGACGCTGCTCCCTGACTCGTACGTGACCGCCATTCCGGGCGGTGTGAGGGGTCAGCGCGCGATCGTGCTGGACCCCATGTTGGCGACGGGAGGTTCGCTGCTGCACACCTTGAGACTGCTCCTGGACGCCGGCTTGACCACGATCAGCGTGTGCTGCGTGCTGGCCGCTCCGGAGGGCCTCGATGCGGTCGCCACCGCAGGCTTCGGCAGAGTGCCCGTGGTGACGGCCGCGGTCGACTGCCGGCTCAACGAGGTCGGTTTCATCGTTCCCGGGCTGGGCGACGCCGGCGACCGCCAGTTCGGCATCTGCTAGCTCAGTTCGACGGCGGTCGGTTCCGGCTTGCGCTCACCGCCGCGGGGGGCGGCCGCTGTTGGCGAAGGCTTCCAGGCGGGCCAGACCCACCGTGACCTCTACCGGCTCGCCGCCCGGTGGAAAGCCCGACGTAGGATCGGTCACCTCGTGGTCCCAGGAGGCGAAGAAGACCGGCGGACCGGTGGGCCCGGGCATCCTCTCGGCTGCGCTCGCCTCGGCTGTGTACGCGTCGGTGGCGGCTCGCTCGGCGGCGGCCAGCTCAGCTGCGTCTACCTCAGCTGCGTACGCCGGGGCCGCGTACGCCTGGGCTGCGAACGCCTGGGCTGCGAACGCCTGGG
>JAXDQG010000236.1:0-4877 GCA_034667945.1 Acidimicrobiia bacterium
GGGCCCCCGCACCGCTGGGGCGTCTCCTCCGACCGCACCGGTCTTCACCGCGCCGTCCAGCACGCTGCCGCCCGGTGGCACGACATCGATCCCCGGAACGTCTGGCGCCACTCCCGGTCTCTACGGCGGAACTCAGAACCAACAGAGCTGCGACAAGCAGCAAATGGTCAGCTTTCTCGCCAACAACCCTGACAAGGGGAAGGCGTGGGCGGACGCTATAGGCATCAAATTCAGCCAAGTAAGTTCCTACATAAATAGCCTCACTGGCGTTCTGCTTCGCGGTGATACGCGCGTCACCAACCATGGTTTCAAGAATGGCGGACCGACGGAATTCCAAGCCGTCCTCCAAGCAGGCACTGCTGTGCTGCTCGATGAGTTCGGCGTTCCGCGAGCCCGCTGTGCCTGCGGCAACCCGCTCAACAAGCCGATCCCGAGCGCGACGCCGCCTACTTACCAGGGCCCGCCCTGGGCGGGCTTCAGCCCGACCAATGTGACGGTTGTGATTGACACAACCATCATCAACATCATCACCATCATCGATGTCACCACCGGCGTGCCGTTCGGCCGGCCGATGGGCCCGCAAGCTGGCCCTGACCAACCATTGCCCGGCTCCTCAGCGTCGCCACAGCCGACCGCGCCTCAGGCGACCGCGCCTCGGCCGACCGCCCCTCCAACGACTGCACCCCAGCCACAGCCCACCACGCCGGCGCCAACGTCGGTGACCGGTGTGTACCGCCTCGTGGCCGCCACCCACAGCGTGACGGACCCGAATGCGTGGACGGTTGATGATCGCGCGGGCACGGCGCGTATCACTGGGGCCGGCTATGCCGGGGACTACCGGTGGACTGTGCCCGCGCAAATTGATCCCGCCGGCACCCGGATCCAATGGAGCTGCACGCCAACGGGTAACTACGCCTGCGCCATCGCCCCAACCGGCACGGGGGTCAAGTTCGACACCACGGATCTGGCGGCGGAAGGCCGTGCGCCGGTGACCAAGTCGGCGGTGGTCACCGTTACCGGCGGGGTGGCAGAAGCGACGCTCGTGTACCAGATGGGATTTGGCGCGACCGCGACGTACACGTACCGGCGTTAGCGGGTCTCCGCTCGCAGACGCTAGTCAGCGGCGCACCCTGTAACGCAGGTGGAGCGCCCGGGCGCCTTGGACCACGACGGGGTCCTCGAGCATGACGTGTCCACCGAAGAGCTCGCCGAAGTGGCGGATGCCGGTACCGAACAGCACGGGGACCTGGGTGATGCAGAGCTCGTCGACGAGGCCGAGGTTCAGCGCCTGCTGGATGATGTTCGCACTGGCGATCGTGACGAACCTGTCGGCAGCGATCTCCTTCGCCGTCGCGATCGCCTCCTCGACGCTGCCCGTGAAGGACGTCCGGGGGAACCGCTCAGCGGCGTCTTCCGGCGGCGGACGGTGCGTCACCACGACCACTGGGGCGCCGGCGGGGTGGTTGTCGCCCCAGCCGTCGGTCTGGTCGAACAGCCGACGGCCTGCGGTCAGCGCGCCGGAGCCCGAGGTGAGCTTCTGCAGCATCGGCGCGCTTGCGGCATCAACCGAGAAGCTCATGCTCCCCTGCGCGCTTGGCACCACGACGTCGGCACTCCAGTACCACTCGAACAACTCCGCTGGGTCGTCGTCGGGCTGGGCGACGAACCCGTCCAGCGACATGCACATGTGAGTCAGCACCTCGGCCATGCCCCTCCGACTCGGCCGGCGCTGCCGACTCATCGGTCGACGACGGACATCTCCGAGGAGCGGCCGATGTAGGCGGACGCCCGCTGGTCCGGCTTCAGCGGCGGCATCCCGTCGAAGACGCGGGTGGACCGCGTCGAGGTCTAGATCAGCGCTTGGTCTGGAGCTGAGGGCTCATTGGATCACCCCGCCGGCTGCGATCCAGGTGGTCTGGTCGACGCCCTCGATGGTGTCGGTGATCGGCGTGAGTTGGTCGAGGTCGAGTTCATAGCTCAGCGTCATGAGGGTGGTCGGGCCGTTGTCGAGCACGATGATCGTCGGGCCCCCTGGGTCGTCCGGCGCAGAGCCGCCGGCGGCCTGCCAGTGCTGTAGCGCGACGTCATCGAGCACGAACCCGACTTCTGCGAGGTCCGCTCGTATCTCGTCGAAGGTTGCTCCGTGGCCGCTGAGGCGCACCATCGAAGACTTGCTCGTCGACGACTGGACGTATTCGGCATACCACTCCAAGCGCTCAATGGAGGCGATCGGGGAGTCGGCGGGTGGGTCGACGGCCTCCTGCAATCTCCAGGTGTCATCGGTCAGCACGGCGTAGACGCTGGTGGCTGACGGAGTGCTGCTGACTGAAGGAGCGCTGCTGGTAGGCGACGGCTGGGTGAGGTCGTCGTCGCTGCATGCCGTCACCGCCAGGGTGGCGCCGAGCAGTAGGAGCGAGAGTCGTCGCATGTGGCAAGCGGTAGTGGTACCACAGTGGTACGGGTGTGAGCTGGCGGTCTGCCGCCCGGTGTCTCCAACGTCCTTGCGCCATCCGAAGGGGACGGTGGTACGTGAGTGGTACGCCGATGCTTGGCACTGCCCCGGCAGGTGGAGAGCGGCGACAGCATCGCCACCGGATCGATCGCCTTCGAGGGCTTGAGCATGGGACGGTGCCGGGATGGAACTCAGAGCCCGCCTCGCCCCCGGCGGGCCTCAATCAGAAACGGGTAAAAAGTCCTGACGGCCGCAGGCCTGGGTCGTCATCGAACTCGGCGCAAATCTCAAGGAGATTCGCTGCCACAATTGACGCTATTTCGCGCGCAAGTCCCGCATCAACACGCGAAAGATCGGCTGCGAAGCGGGGGACACCAGCCTGCACCCAGAGCGGCCACTCGATCCCGAAGGACCGATTCGGCCCCACGAACAGAATCCTTGCACGAGTAGACGGTGCCGTATCGATCGTTGATATCCGATCGAGGTGAAGGTGGCGACGTCTGAGTGACGGTGAAGACGCCAGACGCTTTACCAGCGCCTCGACGAAGGCTCGTTCGTAATCCGCAGATGAGAGCGGTTCGTTCGTCAACGTCGGATCCGCCGGGAAGGGCCGTCCCAGTAGGTCAGCCCCGTCGTCATCGACTCCTCCGAGACCGGCGGATGGGCGACCTCGAAGAACGGCGACTCTGTCAGCGCGCGCTGGCGCACGCAGTAGCGGTAGAAGCTGGCCAGCGTGGAAAGAAGTGGACGTTCGTGGCGGAAGGTGAGGGATTCGAACCCTCGGAGGCCTTGCGACCTCAACGGTTTTCGAGACCGTCCCATTCGTCCGCTCTGGCAACCTTCCGGGGGCGAGGATAGCGGAGGCGGCCGAAACGCCCCAACGGCGGCCGGCGGTTGACCGGCCTCGTTCAGCGGCGATCGGTGAAGAAGCCGGTGAGCAGTTCGCCGCACTCCTCGGCCCGGACCCGGGCGGTCACGGCGACTTCATGGTTGAGCCGCGGGTCGCTGCACACGTTGTACAGCGAACCGACAGCCCCCGCCTTCAGATCGTCGGCCCCGAACACGACCCGATCCACGCGGGCGGCCAACAGGGCCCCGGCGCACATCACGCAGGGCTCGAGCGTGACGACGACGGTGACGCCGGAGAGCCGCCAGCCGCCTACATGCTCAGCCGCGGCCTGCAGGACCAGCATCTCGGCGTGGGCGGTCGGGTCCTTGCGCAGCTCTCGCTCGTTGTGCGCCCGGCCGATGACCTCCCCGTTCTGCAATGCAATGGCACCTATCGGCACATCACCGTGGGCAAGCGCGGCCCGGGCTTCGTCGAGGGCGAGGCCCATGGCCTTCGAGTCGTCCACGGCCGGGGACGATAGCCCGCGACTTGCCGGCACCCGCCAGCAGCAAGGCATCACAGACGAGCATTTGGTTCTTGAGTAGCGTCCCGTCCAGCTCAGCCCGATTGAAAGGGGGGTTACACCTCATGATCGAGCCGTACACCGCGGTTGGTCTCATTCCCACCGTGAGAGGCATACGGCGACAGGACGATATCGAAACCAATCTCGAGCACCTGCGCCACCTGGTGAAAGCCGCGGCCTGGCTGTCCGGCCTTTCGATTCCCGTTCGCCTCATAGCGATTCCCGAAGGGGCCCTTCAAGGCTTCAACGACGAAGTCCTAGACCTCGACCATGTCGACTTTGCCCATGAATGTGCCATCGACATACCCGGGAAAGAGACCGACGCACTCGGCGAAATCGCGCAACAGCAGCGCTGCTATGTGATGGCCCAAGCCAAGGCCCGCCATCCCGAGGTTCCGGATCGCTTCTTCAACGTCGGCTTCATCATCGACCCGTCCGGCCAGGTCATCCTCCAGCATTACAAGGTCTCACCACTCTTCCCCGTGGAGCATTCGGTCTGCCCGCACGACATCTACGACTGGTGGGTGGAGCGATACGGCGACGGCCTGGACGCCTTCTGGCCGGTCGTAGACACCGAGGTCGGACGGCTCGGCATCATGATGGCGAATGAGGGCTCGTACCCCGAGAACGCCCGGGCCCTGGCGCTCAATGGCGCCGAGGTCGTGTACCGGGCTTCCTATCCGCACCCGGCCACGGGCAACGATTATTTCGAGATCCAGAGCCGGGCGAGAGCCCTCGACAACAACATGTACGTCGTGGCGCCCAACATGGGCACCTACTATCTGTTCGCCGAGGAAGACACGCCTATCGATACCTTCGGCGGACGCTCGTTCGTCATCGACTACAAGGGTCGCATCGTCGGGCGGCAGGACTATGGCGCTGGCTCAACCTATGTCGCGGGCGTCATCGACATCGAAGCGCTTCGGTACCATCGGGCCAGTGCACAGTGGGACAACTGGCTGAAAGATGTCCGCACTGAGCTGTACCAGCGGATGTATGACCGGCCGATCTAT
>JAXDQG010000237.1:0-3098 GCA_034667945.1 Acidimicrobiia bacterium
CAAGGACCTGGGCCTCGACGAGGCGGAGCAGACCCTCGAGTCCAATGCCCAGAACACGCTCATCCTGACCGACGACACCAAGGCCAATGGGCTGTTCACCATCACCGACAAGCTCGTCGACGCCACGGTCGCCACCTTGAAGCTCGCCGGCGTCAACATCCCGAGGGAAAAGCTGTTCGACCTCTCCGTCCTGAAAGAGGTGTACGACGCCGACCCGGACCTGAAGAAGAGCCCGGCCTGATGGCAGTGGCGGAGAAGGCCGGCACGGTTTCGACGAGCTCCTTCGGCCCGACACAGGCCGAAGGCATTGTGTTACGCGGGCTCACGAAGCAGTTCCGGGTGGGTCGCAAGCCGCTGCTCGCGCTCGACCGCATCGATCTCGAGACCCAAGCGGGGTCGTTCGCCGCCCTGTTGGGACCCTCGGGTTGCGGAAAATCGACGATTCTGCGCATCCTCGCCGACCTCGAACAACCTACCGCCGGCCAGGCGCTCGTCCATCGTGAGTCACCGGCCACCGCACGCCGCGATCATCACCTCGGCATCGCCTTTCAGGATCCCGCCCTACTGCCATGGCGCACGGTCACGTCCAACATCAAACTTCCGCTCGAGGTCAGCGGGGTCAAGGTCGCGGAGAACACCATTCGCGACCTTGTACGCCTGGTCGGATTGGAAGGCTTCGAAGGCGCCCGGCCCGCGCAGCTCTCGGGCGGGATGCGGCAACGGGTCGCGATCGCCCGGGCCCTGGTCGTCGAGCCCAAGCTGTTGCTGCTCGACGAACCCTTCGGCGCTCTCGACGAGATGACCCGTCAGCGCCTCAACCTGGAGCTGCAGCGGATCTGGACCGAACGGGCAACGACCACGCTGCTCGTGACCCACTCCGTCGCCGAGGCCGTCTTCCTCTCCGATGTCGTGGCAGTGATGACCCCCCGGCCCGGCCGCATCGCCGCGGTCGTCCCCATCGACCTGCCCCGTCCCCGCACCCCGGCGATGATGCGCAGCGAGCATTTTCACGAGCTGTGCGACCGCTTCAGCGAGCTGCTCTTCGGTGGCGGGACCACCGATCAGGCCCATGGCGGTAACTGAGATCACCCCGGAACCCGGACCGGGCCGGCTGTCCGGCCCCGAGGGCCGTCGCTGGCTGCCATCGTCGGGCCTGGCGACCAGCATCGCGGGCATCGTCCTGTTGGTGGTGGTGTGGCAGATCGTCGGCACGACGGTGTTCTCCCGCAACGGCTCGGTCCCCACACCGACCGAGATCCTCTCGCAGATGCGGAAGGACGGATTCGACTTCTACTGGCGCAACGCCACCACCACGCTGATCGCTGCGGGCAAGGGCTGGTTCTGGGGCAACGCACTCGCCCTGGTCTTGGCGCTGTTGGTGCTGATCGTTCCTGTGCTCGAACGACCCATCATCCAGCTGGGCGTCACGTCGTACTGCCTGCCGGTGGTTGCCATCGGGCCGGTGTTCGCCATCGTGTTCAACGGTGAAACGCCCAAGGTCGTGCTCGCCGGGATGTCGGTGTTCTTCACCACCCTCATCGGCGCGCTGGTCGGGCTGCGCAGCGCGGACCCCACCAGCCTGGAGCTCGTGCGGGCGTACGGCGGTGGCCCAGTGGCCACGCTGGTGAAGGTCCGTCTCCGGGCCAGCCTGCCCAGCCTGTTCGCTGCGCTGCGCATTGCGGCGCCGGCTGCGGTGCTGGGGGCCATCATCGGTGAGTACCTCGGCGCCGAGCGCGGCCTCGGGGTGTCGATGATCAATTCACAGCAATCGCTCGAGATCAGCCGGACCTGGGCCATCGCGCTCGTCGCAACTGCCGCGGCCGGCCTCGCCTACGGCGCCACCGCCCTTGTCGGGCGACTGCTCACGCCCTGGTCGCCGAGGGGGCGCTGATGAGCGACCTCGACCTCATCCAAGCCGTCAGCGATGTGGCCGCCGCTGGTGGGCGTTCCATCGGTCCCGTGGGTGGGGGTCCGGGAGGTGACGCGGGCGAGAACCGGCGGCTGCCAACGTGGTTCCGTCTCGGCCGAGGCCTGCTGTCAACTGTCGTGTCCCTCGCGGTGGTGCTCGCCGCCTGGTGGTTGTTCCTCGAGCTGTTCCATGTGCAGCGCTTCATCGGCAAGGGCCCCGTGGACGTGTGGCGCTACTTGGTCAGCGGGTCGGAAGCTTCTGTCCATCGCAAGGCGGTGCTCCACGAGTCGGCGACAACGCTGAGAGACGCATCTCTCGGCTTGGTCTGCGGCACCCTGGTCGCCGTCATCGCCGCCGGGCTGTTCACCATCTGGCGACCGCTGGAGCGGACGGTGATGCCCATTGCCATGGTGCTGAGATCGGTCCCCCTCGTCGCCATGACACCGCTGATCGTGCTGGTGTTCGGTCGAGACCTCAAGGCCGTCACCGTCATCGCCGGGATCGTGACGTTCTTCCCGACACTCGTGAACGTCGCCCTCGCCCTCCGCTCCACACCTCAGGAATCCATGGATCTCCTGGCGGCGTACGGCGCCTCCCGCGCCGCCACCCTGCGGAAGGTCCAGATTCCCAGCGCGTTGCCGGCCCTCTTCGCCTCGTTGCGCATCGCCGCGCCGCTGGCGCTGGTGGGCGCGCTCCTAGCCGAGTGGCTCGCCACCGGCGGAGGGCTCGGATACAAGATCATCCAGTCCAGCGCGATGTCCGACTACAGCGGGCTTTGGTCCCGGGTAGCCCTGGTCACGCTGTACTCGATGGCTCTGTACAAGGTGATCGGAGGGATCGAGCAGCTGGTGCTCACCCGCTACGCCCCCACCCGCCGAAGCTGATCGCCCCAGGGGGCGGCAGCGGCGTCGGGTGATCACTCATCCGAGCTAAGGCCCCAAGCCCCTCGGCGGAGCTCGTAACCGGTGTCACTCTGCGGCCATGGAGCCCGTTCCCGTTTGGTTGTCCGCCAGCGACGCTGCCAGCTTCTTGGGCGTCGACTCCATCACGATCCGGCGAATGATGATGCGGGGCGAACTGCCCGCCCACCTGGTTGACGGCTCCATCCAGTTCCGGGCCAGCGACTTGCTCTTGCACGTCGTGGCCTCGGGCGTATCCAATGCAAAAGGTCGCAATCCGGCTGGGAGCT
>JAXDQG010000238.1:0-6164 GCA_034667945.1 Acidimicrobiia bacterium
AAACTGGCCGTGTGTCGCTGCACCGGTTGGTAGCGGTGGATGACGCTGGAGTCATTCTCAACCCGCTGCTGGCGGATGGGCAGGTGCACGGGGGGCTGGCGCAGGGGGCTGCGCAGGCGTTACTCGAGGAGTTCGTGTACGACTCGTCTGGGAACCCGCTGACATCGAATTTCGCCGACTACCCGGTGGTGTCCGCGACGGAGCTGCCGTTCTTCGAGCGGGTGCCGATGGAGACCCCGACGCCGCTCAATGAGCTGGGCGCCAAGGGAATCGGCGAGTCCGGAACGGTGGGGTCGACGCCGGCGGTGCAGAACGCCGTGATCGACGCGTTGGCGCATCTGGGAATTCGCCACATCGACATGCCTTTGACGCCCGAGCGGGTCTGGAAGGCCATCCGAGGTGCGCTGGGCGGCTGAATGCGCTGCTGGTTCGTTCGTTGAGCAAGTGCTTGCCCCGGCGCCGCCAGAATTTGTTGACGCACCCGACCCGAGATCAACATTCGCCACGTACGCACCGATTCGACGTCGATTCGACGTGACACAAGCGCCGAATTCGACGGGGCCTCGCAGGGGAGCGGTCGAATGCAGGAGCGGCCAAGCGTTAGTTCGGGACGAACGCACGAGGCAAGAACCCCCTCACCCCGCCCCTTCGACGTATCGCCGCTCCACGCCATCCCATGCCGGGTAATCCACCAGCTCATAGAGCTCGGCCCGCGTGGTCATCCGATCAAGCAAGTGCTCCTGGGTGCCCGTCCGCGCCAGCTCGGCCATGCCGCCGCTCACGGCCTTCAGCATCAGGCGGAACGCCATCATCGGGAAGATCACCGCCGAATAGCCCAACGCCTCGAATTCGCCGGCGGCCAGATACGGCGTCTTCCCGAATTCGGTCATGTTGGCCAGCAGCGGCGCGCCCACGTCGGACTTGGCGAACGCCGCGAGCTCTTCCCGGCTGGTCAGCGCCTCGGCGAAGATCACATCGGCACCGGCCTCGACGTAGGCGCGCGCCCGCTCGATGGCCCGCTCCACACCTTCGACTGCAGCCGCATCGACTCGGGCGATGACCACGAACGCCTCGTCGCGCCGCGCGTCCACCGCCGCTTTCACCTTTCCCACCATCTCGGCCACCGCCACGATGCGCTTCCCATCGAGGTGCCCGCAGCGCTTGGGACTCTCCTGGTCTTCGAGGTGGATGCCGGCCACGCCGGCCCGCTCGAACGCCCGCACCGTGCGCACCACGTTCACTGCATTGCCGAATCCCGTATCGGCGTCGCAGAACACCGGCACAGACACCGCGTCGACGATGCGACCGGCGTTGTCGACGAATTCGCTGAGCGTCCCGAGGGCGATATCAGGCAGGCCGAGATGGGCATTCACCGTCCCCGCCCCGGTCATGTAGACAGCTGGGAAGCCGGCCGCGGCGATGACCCGGGCGGTGATGGCGTCGTATGCACCGGGTGCCACCAGGATCTGAGGCGCCTCCACCAAGTCACGCAGCCGGGTGCCGGGGGAGAGATTCGCCGCCGGCACCCCGCCGGGGGAGAGATGCGCCCCGGACACTCCGCCGGTGGTGGAGTCAGTCACGGGCCAACCCGGCCGCTTCCCGCCCGGCGATGCGCCCGAACGTCGCCCCCCGGGTCAAGCCCGACCCGGCCGCGTAGTTGTGGAAGAAGAACCCGCCGGCGATCTCGCCCGTGGCGTACAGGCCTGTCATGGGCTGGCCCACCGTATCCAGCACCCGAGCCCGGGAATCGATCTTCAATCCTCCATACGTGAAGGTGATCCCGCAGGTCACGGCATAGGCCACGTAGGGAGGCGAGGACAGCGGCAGGGCCCAGTTCGACTTGGCCGGCCGCAGCGCCGTGCCCGTATCGAGCCCGTCCTTGTGGAACGGATCGAACACCCCGTCCCGACAAGCCCCGTTGTATTCCTCGACCGTGCGTCGCAGGCCCATCACATTGATTCCCAGCTTGGCGGCCAGCGCATCGAGCGACTCGGCCGCCACCGGAATGCCGGTGCTGTAGCGGGGCTCGAGCAGATGCAGGGTCTTCTGGTCGAACAGCTGCCAGGCCCGCGCCCCGAGTTGCTCGCGGATGGCCCAGCCCGTCTTGGCGTACGTGAGCCAGACCTCGTTCTCGCCCTCGTCCACGAAGCGGTCGCCGGCCGTGTTGACCAGCACGCCATAGGGGTAGGAGTAGCGGCTCATGCGGTCGGTCAAGGACAGCTCACCGACGTCGGGGGCATGGGCATCGAGCGGCGACGCATGCGCCCCACCCCAGTGGCCGGCCGGGGCCGCACCGGCCGCCAACGCCTGCATGAGCATGGTGCCCATGTTGAAGCGGGTGCCCCGGACCTTCACCAGGTCCCAGCCGGCGCCCAGGTACCGCAACCGCAGCTCCGGGTTCGACTCGAAACCACCGCACGCCAGCACCACGGCCGGCGCCCGCAGATCCACGAAGCGGTCGGCCTGGCGTACCTTCACGCCCACCACCGTCGAGCCCTCCATGAGCAGCTCGTGCGCGGGGGCGTCGTACATGACCCGCACGCCGGCCGCCTCGACCGCCCGGAACAGGTCGTACATCAGCCCGACGCCTTCGTTGGTGGCCCGCAGCGCCCCGCCCGGCGGGACCGCATAACGCTCGCCCGGTGGCAGCTTGGCGGGGTCGAACAGCTTGTCCACGACGAGCTCCCAGCGCACGCCATAGCGCTGCATCCACGCCACCGTGTCGTAGGAGTTGGCGATCAGCGTGCGGACCAGCTCGGCGTCGCTGCGGCCCTGGCACACCATGTCGATGTCGCCCTGAAAGCGATCGGGCTGGTAGCCGTCGATGCTGACCCGGTCGATCCAGCGGCTGCCCTCCTCGGCGAGCAGGGGTCGAAGGTGGTCGAGCCCATCGTGGGCGACCCGGAAGATCCCGCCCGAAAATCGACTGTTGCCGCCGCGCAGGTCGCGCGGCGCCGCTTCGAGAACCAAGACGTCGCTACCCAACTCTCTCGCAGCCAGGGCGGCGGTCAGCGCGGCGTTGCCCGCGCCGACCACGATGACGTCAGCGGTCCGATTGTCCATGCCGGCACGCTATTCGCGGAGGGGGCCGGGGCGCTTCCGTGCCTGCGCCCGCTGCGGATCCGCAGTCAGGGCCCGGCTGGGCCGCCGAGGGGCGCGCCGCGACTGCCGTCTCGGTGCGCCGGCCCCGTTGGCGACACACCGAGCGGTTACGTCCTGGCTATCCGCCTCCAAACCACTGTCCGCCCGAGGCAGCGATCACCGCTGCCGGGAGTCCGCCCATGACATCAGGGTCAAACCCACTTTTTCCCCACGCTCGTACAACGTTCCAAAGCCGTACGGGTGTCAGGGCAAACTTACCCAAGAGACGGCGACGGCCGTCCTGCGGGCGTTGTCGCCGCAACAGGTGGGCATGGCGATGCTCGGGCCAATTGAAGTCGCGCCCTGCCGCTGCGGGGACCGGTAAGTTCCGCCCGTGCAGCGCAGTGAGCATCGGATCCTGACCACCCACGCGGGCAGCCTTCCCCGACCGCCGCACCTTGTGGAGCTGCTCGCGCGTCTCAACCACCACGAGCCCGTCGACCCCACCGAGCTCGCCAACACGGTCGAAGAGGCCGTTCCCGACGTCGTCGCCCGCCAGATCGACGCCGGCATCGACATCGGGAACGACGGCGAGCAGGGGCGCGAGAGCTTCTTCACGTACGTGCAGTACCGCATGACCGGATTCGGTGGCGCCGGCGACGAAGCACGCAACTGGCAGGACATCGCCGACTTCCCCGGCTTCGCCGATATCCGACGGCAGCAGCGGTCCAACCGACCTCAGGTCAGCCTGGTTCGTCCACCCAAGGCCATCGGCGACATCCAATACCTGGACAAAGGCGCGGTCGAGGCCGACTGCCGTCGCCTCACCAACGCCGCCACCGCCCAGGCCCGGACCGCCGGGGCACAGAGCGCCGACGTCCACGGCTTCACGGAGACCTTCCTCACCTCGCCCTCGCCCGGGATCGTCGCCGCGGCCATGGCCAACGCCCACTACCCAACCCTCGAGGACTACGTGAACGCCGTGGCCGACGCGCTCGCCGTCGAGTACCGCGGCATCATCGAAGCGGGCCATGTCCTCCAGATCGATGCTCCCGACCTGGCCATGGAGCGGCACTCGCTGTTCGCCGCCCGCCCCCTCGAGGACTTCCTCGCCTTCGTCGACGTGGTCATCGCGGCCATCAACCGGGCGGTCACCGGGCTGCCAGCGCGCAACATTCGCCTCCACGTCTGCTGGGGCAACTACGGCGGACCGCACACGCATGACGTGCCCCTCGCCGAGCTGCTCGGCCACCTCTACCAGGCCAACGTGGGCGGGTTGCTCCTGTCCATGGCCAACCCCCGCCACGAGCACGAGTACAAGGAGCTCGCCCGCAACCCGCTGCCCAACGGATGGTTGCTGGCCACCGGCGTGATCGACGTCACCACCAACTACGTCGAGCATCCCGAGGTGGTGGCCGACCGGCTAGAGCGGGTAGCCGAAGCAATCGGCGACCCGACCCGCATCCTGGCCTGCACCGACTGCGGGTTCGACACCGCCGCAGGCTTCAGCCAGGTCGCCCTGGACGTGGCCTGGGCCAAGCTGCGCACGATGCGAGCAGGTGCCGACCTGGCCAGCACGCGGCTGTTCTGACGGTCGAGGGCCGCTCCGGCCAGCCAGGCCTACCCGGCTGCTACGGTCCGCCGGCAAAGCGTGAATCGGGGAAGCGGGGAGGACCAGCGTGACCAATGAGCCCTATCTCGAGGGTGTCCGGGTGCTCGATTTCACCCAGTACCTGGCAGGACCGTCCTGCACGCGCCTGCTGGCGGAGATGGGCGCCGAGGTCATCAAGGTCGAGATGCCGCCTTACGGAGATCCGACCCGGGGCGGAGTGCCCCGCAAGAACCGCCGGGCCGGCGGGTTCGTCCAGCAGAACCGGGGCAAGAAGAGCATCTGCGTCGACCTGCGTCGACCGGAGGGCCTCCAGCTGGTCAAAGACCTCGTCCCGCACGTCGACGTCCTGGTGGAGAACTACAGCCACGGGGTGATGACCCGGCGCGGCATGGACTACGAGGCCCTCTCGGCCATCAACCCCCGGCTGATCATGGCGTCGGTCTCCGGCTTCGGGCAGACCGGGCCGCTGCGCCACAAGACCAGCTTCGACTTCATCGCCCAGGCCTACGCGGGGATCATGCACATGACCGGCGATCCGGAGGGGCCGCCCACCTTCGTCGGCCTCGGCATGGGCGACACCAATGCCGGGTTCCACGCTTTCGCCGCCTTGGGTTACGCCCTCTACCGGCGAGACCGCACCGGCAAGGGCTCCCACATCGACATCTCGATGGTCGACGCCCTCTTCCACATGCAGGAGACAGCGGTGCACGCGGCCTCGATGACCGACGGCGAGTTCGTCCCCATGCGTCAGGGCCGCCACTACCAGCCCCTTTCCCCGGCCGGCGTCTTCAAGGCTCCGGAGGGCTGGATCGTCATCCTGTGCACCCAGGGGCAGATCGACTACCTGTGGGCCGCCATTGGTCGACCGGAGCTGGCCAACGATCCCCGCTTCGCCAACAACCAGGGTCGCCTCGACAATCGGGACGACCTGACTGCCCTCATCGAGGAGTGGATGGCCACCTTCGCCACCGACGCCGAGGTGATGGCTGCGCTGGAGGCGCATCGCGTTCCCTGCGGTCCCGTGCTGAGCCCGGCCGACGCCATCGATCATCCGTACTTCATCGAGCGTCGGATGGTGCGCGAAGTTCACGACCCCCTGGCCGGCTCGTTCGTCATCCCCGGCTTCCCGATCAAGTTCTCCGACGCCCCGCCCGAGCCCGATCTGCCCACCGCGGCGCTGGGCCAGCACAACCACGAGGTGCTCTCCGAGCTGCTCGGCTACGACGAAGGTGCGGTTCGGGCCCTCGAGGATGAAGGGATTCTGGCGTCCAAGGACCGCTGACCGGCCGAGGGCGTCGAGCGCCGGAGGCCGCCGCCGGAACCTACCGCGCTCAGGCCGCCTGGTAGCCGGTGAGGTCGGCGAAGAGGTCGGCCGGGGTGGCGGTGAACAGGCACACCGTGCCCGCCGCCGACGGTTTGGTGATGACCAGGTTCGGTGTCGGTCCGCTCGGGCTCGGGTTCAAGTTGGAGG
>JAXDQG010000239.1:0-5229 GCA_034667945.1 Acidimicrobiia bacterium
ACCCGCAGCGGGCCGGCCGTCCCGATCTGGCCCTGCCCCAGGCTCGCGAACTGGGGCGGGACACCGACCCGGTGGTGCGCCAAGGGCTGGCCGGGCTGCGGGCGGCCACAAGCACGTCTGAATGGAGCGGCAAGCGGGCGCAGGCTTCTCGGGCCCAGGGGCGCCCACCCGGGCCAGAGGGTTCGCTGGCCAAGCTCAACGCCAGCGTCATCGCACGGGCTTCGGCCCGGGTGCACTCCGCCATCGCCGGGGCTCACGGGATGCTGTCGGGTGCGGATGGCACGGCTGACGGTCTGGTGGCTGAGGTGCTGGTGTCGGTACCGGGGCAGTCGATCGCCGGGGGGACTGACGAGATCCAGCACAACATCCTGGGCGAGCGGGTGTTGGGCCTACCGAAAGAGCCGCAGGTCGATGCGGACATGCCGTTCCGCGAGGTCCGCACGAACACGTATCGCGGCTGATGTCGCGGAGAGGTTCGAGCGGATCCGACCGTCGCAACCAAACCCACCCGAACATGCGGGAGGACCTCTCCGCTCAGGCATCGGAGTCGGAGCGTGAACACGCGGATGCGGAGGCGTGGGAGGAGGCGCTCGGGCATGTTCGGTCGTTCGCTCTGGCCTTGCCCGAGACGAGCGAGCGTCTGAGCCACGGGACGCCGACGTACTTCATCCGCAAGAAGACGTTCGTCCAGTTGTGGGACGACCACCACGGGGACGGGCGTCTTGCGATCTGGTGCGCGGCCGCGCCGGGCGTGCAGGAGCAGTTGGTCGAACAGGAGTCGGCACGGTTCTTCCGTCCGCCCTACGTCGGGCATCGAGGTTGGCTCGGGGTGCGGTTGGACGTGGATATCGACTGGGAGGAGGTGGGCGGCATCATCCGGGAGGCGTTCCTGGCGGTGGCGCCCAAGCGGTTGGCGGACTCGCTGCAGTCGACTGAGGGCTGACGGCGCCCGGGTCGCGCCACACTGTGCGTTTGAGTGCTCGCTCTACGCGAAATAGAAGAAGCCCAGGTCACAATAGCTTTTCGCCGCATAGGGCTTTCCCCGGTTACGAAACCGACGGGCTCTTGACGTCGTGCGGGGCCTCGTTCGCGAGCTGCTCCCGGCTGCCGAGGTCGCGTTGACGAAACACCGTTGGGAGGCCAGCCGCATGCCGGGGGAGCCCGGCAGCCCATTCCGTCACCGGCGGAACCGTTCGCCGCCGCGCCTCGACACATGCTCGGAGCCAGCCCGCCCCTCGGTTTCGTCACCGGCGGAACCAGCGGAGGCTTGCAACTCGGCACACCATTCAGAGGGCAGCCGGCCCCTCGGTGCGTCAACACAGGCGGTGCAAGCCCGCGGGTTTTGTCACCGGAGGAACCTGTACAGGCCAAAAGTGCTGGTCGCAGCGTCGGACGAAGATGGCGTAGTCGCTTGACCACGGCAAGCGGTCGATCCGAGCCGGGCTTTCACGCTCGCGGGCACCTCCGGCGCCCTTTCGTCACCGGACAAAGACGTATGGGCCCCACCGCCGGTACCCCTCTCCCCCTATTCCCCCTCGGGGAAATGGGGCGCCAACCCGATGGCGCTGGAACGGAGCGGCCGTACCGTCACCTACAGCAAGCGCTCCACCAGCGAGCGACACCCATCAGAGCAACGAGCTTCGGAGATCAGGAGGAGGTGCCCACGATGTCGACCCTCACAGTCGCTACCAGCCCGGCTACCAGCACGATCGGCAACACCACGAACGCGACGGACGACGACGACCGCTTCACCGTCGAAGCGATGCGGGCCCGCAGCCTCTTCGCGGAGCAGCTCGTGGTCACCCAGAGCCGCTGCGTCGATCAGCTCCTCGATCTGTTGAACATGGCCTCCGAGCCGACCGTCAAGTGCCTGCTGTGCGATTTCCTGGCAGAGATCCGCAAGCTCTCGGCCGTGTCCGGCCAGCGGGTCGGGCAGATGCTCGACCTGGCACTCGCCGCCACCCACGTCGAGTCGGCCTATTCGGCGATGGTGCTCGGCTGAGCCACAAGCTCAGCAAAGCACTCGCCATCCCGGGCGCCGCACGGACGGCGCCCGGGCAACCGTCAGGACGCCTTGGTCGGGAGGTCGTAGAGATCCGCCACGTTGTTGTGGAGGATGTCCCGCTTCTCCTCGGCGGTCAGATCCTTGGTGTGCTCAGCCAGCACGTCCTGGCTCCACGGCCACGTCGAGTCGAGGTGGGGGAAATCGCTCGCCCACATCAGCATCCTGTGCATCGGCGTGTCGTCCAAGCGGCACATCTTGAAGGCGACCCAGTCGTCCTGGAAGGTCAGGCGCACGTGGTCGAGACAGAACTCACTCGGCGTCTTGCTGAGCTTCTTGTAGTTCATGATGTTGCCCTCACGGGAAACCGCATGATCCATCCGGTACATGAAATGGGGGATCCAGCCGGCGTCAGCCTCGGTGCACACGATTTTCAGGTCCGGGTTGCGCTCGAAAACCCCACCCAACACGAACGTGGCGATGACGTCCTGATTGCCCCGAATGATCGACATGAAGCTTGCGATCTTCGGCCCACGATGGCGCTGGGCACCCATGGTGAGGATGTGGAACCCGAGCGGCATCTTCAGGTCGACTGAGGCCTGGAAGAACGGATCCCAATAGGGATCGTGGTAATCGGGCGTGTTGCCGTTGTAGGAATCTCCCGGGAAGCCGGGCATCATGATCCCTCGCAAACCCATGTCCTTCATGCGCTGCAGATCTTCGATGCCCGAGTCGACATCGATCAATGCGCTCTGCCCCAACCCGTACAAACGATCCGGATCAGCCGCGGAATACTCGGCAATCCACCGGTTGTAGGCGTCCATGCACGCCTGCTTGTAGACGATGTCCTTGTGGTTGCAGAGCACCATGCCGATGGTCGGATAAAGGATCTCGCCGTGGATGCCGTCGCGCTCCTGGTCGGCCGCTCTCGCCGTCGGATCCCAGCCTGACCGGTGCAGATCCTCGAACTTCTTACCAAAGGTGGAGAGCTGGTCGGATGGGATGCCCGCCGCTGCGACGGGCCCAATGGCGATGGGCTTCTTCATGCCCGGAATGACGTAGAGGTCGCCCTTCGACTCGGAGTGGACGATATGGGGCGCCTCGTCCCGGTACTTCGGGTCAATGAACCGCAGGTAGCAGTCGGGCGGCTCGGTGATGTGCGAATCCGCCGACACGATCGGTTCGGCCACGTTCGCTGCGCTCATGTGCTTCCCCCTCGTCAGGCCCCACGCGGGCGACGTTGAGCGGATTGTACGTGAGAAGTCTCCATGTCTTCCCGCCGGCCATGACAGGCCCGCCGAAGTCCGCCAAAATAACGGCCTTCCAACAAGTGTGACTGTTGTCTCTGGCTGTGAGCATGTGCACCAAGTGACCGGTTGCCCCCGGGCCCTACCCGATGCCCGACCCACCAACCGACAACACGACGGCCGTGGCCACCCGACACCTGACGAAGGGGGAATCGTGACCCTGCTGGCGCCGTACCGAGTGCTGGACCTCACCGATGAGCGAGGGAACCTGGCCGGGTTGATCCTGGCTCAGCTCGGAGCCGACGTCCTGGCCATCGAGCCGCCCACCGGAAACCGGGCCCGTCGACAAGGACCCTTCGCCGACGACCTCGCGGACGAGGAACGATCGCTCGTGCACTGGTCGTTCAACCGGGGCAAGCGCAGCGTCGTCCTGGACCTGGCCGGCTCGGCCGACGACCGCGAGGCCTTCGGCCGCCTGGTCGAGGGCGCTGACATCCTGATCGAGTCGGGCCACCCCGGCGAGATGGCCGCTCTGGGCCTTTCCTACGATGACCTGGCCAAGCGCAACCCGGCCTTGGTCTACGTCTCGATCTCGGCCTTCGGCCAGACCGGGCCCAAGGCGACCTACGCCGAGAGCGACCTGGTGATCATGGCTGCCGGTGGCTATCAGGCCCTGACGGGGGACGAGGACCGCGCCCCGGTGCGTCTGTCGCTACCCCAGGCGTACCACCACGCGGCTGCCGACGCCGCCGGCGCCGCCCTCATCGCGCTCTGGGAACGGCAGAGCTCTGGCCAGGGCCAATTCGTCGATGTCTCGGCGCAGAGCTCGCTATTGCAGGCCACGCAGTCCATGGTGCTGGCCGCGCCCTTCGGTGCACCCACGGTTCAGCGCATCGCGGGCGGCGTGAAGATGCCCCCGCTCGACATCCGCCTGGTGTGGCCGTGCAAGGACGGCCACGTCACGATCGCCTTCCTGTTCGGCAGCTCGATCGGCGTGTTCACCCGCCGGCTCATGGAGTGGGTCCACGAAGAGGGCTTCTGCGACATGGCCACGCTCAACAAGGACTGGATCAGCTTCGCGGTCCAGATCGACAACGGCGAGGAGACCGTCGAGGAGTTCGAGCGGGTGAAGGGCTGCCTGCTTGCGTTCTTGGCCACCAAGACCAAGGCGGAGCTGCTGGAAGTCGCGCTGAGTCGCAAGCTGCTCATCGCCCCGATCACCACCATCGCAGATGTGGCCAACTCGCCGCAGCTGGCCAGCCGCGACTACTGGCAGGAGGTGTTCGTCCCACAGGTGGACGCCGACGTCCGCTTCACCGGCTCGATCACCCGGTTCTCCGAGACGCCGTTGGTGCCCCTCAGCCCCCCGCCCCGCCTCGGTCAGCACACCGCAGAGGTCCTGTCCGAACCCGCTCGGTCCCCGGCCGTACCGACAACCACCTCGGCCGCGGTGCCCGGTGAGCTGCCATTGGCCGGGCTGAAGATCCTCGACTTCATGTGGGCCATGGCCGGCCCCGCGGCCACCCGTGTACTGGCGGACTACGGGGCCACGGTGGTCCGGGTCGAATCCGAGCGCAAGCTCGAGGTGGCCCGGACGCTGCAGCCCTTCGTCGGCGGCGTGTCCGGGGCCGAGAGCTCCGGCCTGTTCATGAACATGAACACCGGCAAGCTGGGGCTGGCCCTCGACCTGTCGAAACCCGAGTCGCGTGATGTCGTCTTGGACCTGGTTCGTTGGGCCGACGTGGTCTGCGAGTCGTTCTCACCAAAGGCCATGAAGGCCTGGGGGCTCGACTACGACCAGCTCCGCGAAGTCAACCCCCAGGTCATCATGCTGTCGAGCTGCCTGATGGGCCAGACCGGTCCGATGGCGCACTTCGCCGGCTTCGGCAACCTGGCCGCGGCCATCTCGGGCTTCCACCAGATCACCGGCTGGCCCGATCGCCACCCCTCGGGGCCGTTCTCGGCCTACACCGACTACGT
>JAXDQG010000240.1:0-12541 GCA_034667945.1 Acidimicrobiia bacterium
CGCCCTGGGACAGAGCCTTGCGACGTCGAGGACCCACAGCCCCCAACAGCTCGGTCAGCGAGCACCAAGAGCCCAACATCTGCTTACGGCTGGCATGACGCAGCCTCGAGGACGGCGTTGACCTTGACCAGAAGTTCGTACTCGGTGAACGGCTTTTGGATCAGGCCGGCGTCATCTTCGGTGAGTCGTTGTTGGCCGCCGACGCCGTGGCTGTACCCGGTCATGAACAGCACGGTGAGATTCGAACGGGCCGCCGTGAGCCTTTCGACCAGCACGGAGCCTGACATCTTGGGCATGACCGAATCGGTGAGCAAGAGTTGGAAGTCACTGTGCGCAGCGACTGCGATCGCGTCCGGGCCAGATGCGGCTTGCAGCACCTGGTAGCCACCTCGCCGTAGGAGGCGGGTAGTGACGTCCAACATGGCCGGCTCGTCCTCGACCACCAGGATCGTTTCGCCGTGGCCCTCAGGGGCAGTAACACCGTCGCAGTTGAGAACCGGGCCATCCGTCGCGTCGTCCGGTCGGAGGTAGACCCGGAAGGTCGTCCCGACCCCCTCTTCGGAGTCGATGTCAATGGATCCGCCGGCCTGGGTGATGATTCCGTACACGGTGGCCAATCCGAGCCCAGTGCCCTGGCTAGGTGGTTTGGTCGTGTAGAACGGCTCGAACGCGTGAGCTAGGACCTCGGGGCTCATGCCGAGCCCGGTATCACTGACCAAGAGCTCTAGGTAGCGACCTGGCTGCATGTTGGGACGGAGGCTGGCATGGTTCTCGCCGAGGTCGACGCAACGCGTTGCCACCACCAAGGTCCCGCCGTCGGGCATCGCGTCGCGGGCGTTGATGGCGAGATTGAGGAGGACCTGGTCGATCTGCCCACGATCGGCGCGGATCGCCGGCAGCGACGTCTCCGTCCGCACGAGCAGCTCGACGTGCTCCCCAATGCTTCGTGACAGCAGGTCGCGCATTTCTCCGACGATGACGTTGAGATCCAGCACCTCGTATTGCGCCCTCTCCCGGCGGCTGAAGATCAGCAGCTGGTGGGTGAGGCGAGCGGCACGTTCAGCGGCAGCACGTATCTGTTCGACGTCGTCTCGCACGGCGCCGCTGGTCTCTTCGGCCACGAAGGCGGCGTAGTTGAGGATCACGCCCAGCAGGTTGTTGAAGTCATGAGCGACCCCGCCGGCGAGCTGGCCGAGGCTTTCGAGCCGCTGTGATTGATTGAGCCGGTCCTGGAGGGATTGGCGCTCAGACTCAGCCGCTTTGCGCTCTGTGATGTCGGTGGAGATGCCGGAGGTGCCGTAGGCCAGCCCGCTCGAGTCGAACAGTGGGAAGGTCACCGATAGGTAGGTGTGCTCCCCGTCGGGCTGTACCACGGCCCGCTCGCTCTGTTGAGGTTGTCCGCTTCGCAACACCGCGAGGTCCTCGGCGAGGTAAGTCTCCGTGGCCTCACTCGGCCACAACTCGGTGTCGAGACGGCCGACCATTTCCTCGCGGCCCATGCCGAAGGCCAGCTCGCACTGGCGGTTGACGAAGAGGTAGCGCCCCTGGCGGTCTTTCACGTGGACGATCGCTGGGGAGTTGTCGAGGATCGCCTGGAGCTGCCGTTCGGATTGAGCGAGCTCGACCCGGATGCGAGTCTGCTCGGCCTCGGCGTTGTCGAGCTCGGCCATGCTTTCGGACTGGGCGTCGCCGAGCCGGGCGATCTCACCCTCCTGCGCCTTCTGCGCCCGGAGGTCGGTAAAGGTGACGCAGAGGAGATCCTCACCCGCCACCTCGAGCGGCGAGGTTCCCACCAGGACCGGGACCACCCGGCCGTCGCCGTCGAGCAGATCCAGCTCGATGGCAGTCCCCTGCCCGCCCGGACCTCGGATCTCGTTCAACCCGATCGGGACCTCACCAGGCAGAAACCGCGCCAGCGGTGTTCCCACGATCGTTTCTCGAGAGCACCTGAGCAGCTCAGCCAACCGCCTATTGGCGAACAAGATCAGCCCGGTCGACGAGATGGTGGCGGCCCCGTCCCGCATGTTCTCGACGAACATCCGGTACGGCCGGTCTGCGGTCTCCAGCGTGAAGACCCGCTGACCATCGTCGCCGTCGGCGACCACGAAGGCATCGACCTCGCCCGCGGCGATCGATCGCAGCGTGTCTTCCGCCTCCGCCAGCCGGACCAGCACGTCAGCCGACCATTTCGAGGACGCGTCCGGCTCCGGATTCAGATGTGTCCACTTGCCTGCCCCAACCGATCCATCTCTCGCATCTCCATCTCTCGCGTCCACGTCGTCGCCGCGGAGCTGAAGAGCCAGAAGGACCTTGTCAACATCGGAGAGATCGCCGACGACGGTCCGCACGGGCAACGGCAGATTTCTGACCAGCGTCGGCGTAACGAGAAGCTCCTTGCCGAGGCTGCCTGCGGAATCTCCGTGCACGTCGACGACGGTCAGACGCGACCGGCCGCCCAGGTGAACATCGCAGAGCGCTCTAGCATTGGTGATGGCCCGCGCGGAGAGGTCCGAGGCGCCGCGCACGAACAGCGTCAGCTCGCACCGAGTCTCTTCTGGGTCGACGACACGATCATGTAGGGGTTTGGTCGTCGACTTGTGTCCAGCGGTCATGTCGTTGCCTTGGTGCGAAGGCGAAGACCACCGAGAACGCGGTCGGTGTCCGAAAGATCTCCGATGATCTTGCGCAGAGGCGCCGGCAGTAGGCGAATGAGCGTAGGGATGGCAAGGATGTCGTCGTCGCGGGCTCGGTGCGGGTGTTCGACCAAGTCGATGATCTCGATCTCGTAACACCCCGCTAGATGCTCTTTGCACAGTTGGTCGAGGTTGGCGAACGCGTGCAACGACTTGGGTGACTGCCCCGCGACGTACAAGCGCAGGTACCACACCTCGTCTTCGCGGGCGACGCCCGTGCCCAGAAGCTCGGCTCCGTCCATCAGGAACCCACGGGAAGACGGACACCGACGAGAGGTTCGGGCTCGTCCGGGTCCGCCTTGCGGAGCCGACCCTGCGCGGCCCGTTGCCCGGCTCGATCAACGACGCCCGTCGAACCGTCGCTCAGTAGGCGCTCGACGACCTTGGCCTCGTTCTCGAAATCGCGCCAAAGTGCCGCGGTCTGCGCCGCGACCGTCTCGCGTTTCTGTTCGAGCTCTACCTGACGTTGCTCGAGATCCTGCACACGTACGGTCACGTCTGAGCGCTCTTTGGCTTCCTGGGCCTGGCGGGCCGATCCAGTGAGGACGCCTTGGGGTCCGACATACACATCAGCAAGCTCGATGCCGTCATTGGTGAGAAGAAACTCCCGGATCTGATTGGAATGGGGCATTCCACGGGACTTGAGCACGTAGAGAATTCGGTTGTGCTCCCCGTTGCCCTCCATAGTCTTGACGAGGAGCCAGGTGTCGACCAAGGAGGCGATCTGCACGTCTGCCTGGCCCGGCGCTCCATCCATGTTCAGCATCGTGAGCAGCGTCGTCACGCCCCTGGTCTTCAGGAAGTCGATCTGGCGCGTCAGCATCGCCGCGACGTCCGGCCCGGTTCCGGTGCTCATGAGATCGGACACCGGATCGAGGACGACCACGGCGGGATCGAATTCGCCGACGGCCTTCTGCATGGCGAACAGGTGCGCTTCGAGACCGAGCAAGCTCGGGCGGAAGCACCGGAACTGCAACAGACCGGCATCCACCCAGCGATGCAGGTCGACGCCCACCGAGGACATGTTCCGGACGATCTCCGCTACTGACTCCGCGAACGCGAAGTACATGGCCCGTTCGCCCCGCCCACAGGCCGCGTCGCAGAACTGCGCCGCTAACGTCGACTTGCCGGTACCCGGCGTCCCGCTAGCCAGGACCGCGCTGCCCTTGTAGAAGCCGCCGTCACCGAGCATCGCATCGAGACGAGCCACGCCCGTGGAGACCCGCTCGGTCGAGACACTGTGCCGTAGGCCCAGCGCGTTGATCGGGAGGACGGAGACGCCCGATTCGCCGATGAGGAACGGGTACTCATTAGTTCCATGTAGCGAACCGCGGTACTTCAGGATCCGGAGTCGTCGGGTTGAGGTCTGCTCCGTAACACGATGGTCCAGCACGATCACGCAGTCCGAGACGTACTCCTCGATGCCATGTCGGGTCAGCGTGCCGTCGCCTCGCTCGCCGGTGATCACCGCCGTGACGCCACGGTCCTTCAGCCAGCCGAAGAGTCGACGCAGCTCAGAGCGGAGAACGTCCGTATTCGAGAACGCTCCGAACAAGGTCTCGATGGTGTCGATCACCACCCGTTTGGCGTCGACGGCATCAATGGCCGCTCCGAGCCGTAGGAACAGCCCATCGAGATCCCAGTCACCGGCCTCGTCAGCCTCCGCGCCGGCCACGCTCACATGGTCGATGATCAGTTTGCCGTCAGCCTCGAGCTGCGGCAGGTCGAATCCCAAGGAGGCGACGTTCGCGATCAGGTCGCCAGCCGACTCCTCGAAGGCCACGAACACCCCGGGCTCGCCGTACTGGGTGATCCCCCGCACGAGGAACTCGATGGCGAGCAGGGTCTTGCCGCATCCCGCCGGGCCGCAGATCAAGGTCGGTCGTCCGCGAGGCAAACCGCCGCCAGTGATCTCGTCCAGCCCGCTGATCCCAGACGATGCCTTCGGTAGTTCGCGCAGGTGTGTGGTCACGACTCGCTCCTCTCATCCAGGAGGCGTCGAGCCAGTGCCGGCGAAACCACAGGTCTCGCAACCAGGCGTCTCAGGGGGGTTTGACACGACCAGGAACACCCGGCCGTACGAGTGCATGGTACCACCCCAAGGCCCGGATTCGCGCTAAACGTGTGCGTAGAACCACTTTAAGAGTGGTTCGGTGGGCCACGAGGGGGCTGGGCCCGGTGCCTTCATCAGCGCGACGGCGCCTTTGCAGGCTGGCGACAGAACCCGGCACGTTTCAGGCATTTGTCGCCTTGGACAGGCGGGCGAGAGCAGCCCGCCCGGGCCCACCAAACGAACCGGGCGCCATCCGCTGCGGTGCCGATGGCGAGGAGCATCACCCGTCGACGCAAGAGAGACCGTATCCGGCGGCAGTCCCGACCGGCGGCACGTCGTGCCGCTGCCATCGGGCGGAACCTTCGGACCAGCCGAGATGCGTCAACCGGTAGAGAGGTGGCGGCGACGCTCGAGCTCCTCTGCGGTCGGGTCGTCGAACTCGAAGGACCCGTGATCGACGTCGCCGGCGCGCCGGTAGGTGGCCATCAACACGCCGCTGCTCGACGTAACTGCCTTGACCAAGACGAGTGCGCGGGGTGTGACGCCCTCACCGAACAGCCGCTTTCCGTGTCCGAGAAGAACTGGGAACGTCCATAGACGAAATTGGTCGACAAGATCGTGGGCGATGAGGGTCTGAAGCAACTCACTGGAGCCCTGCGTCAAAATGTCGGGTCCGTCGAGGGCTTTGAGCCCGGCGACCGCCTGTGCGACGTCGCCCTCGAGCACGACGGTGTTGGGCCACGAAGAATTCGCGAGCGTGCGGGAGGCAAGGTATTTCCGAGCGGCCGTCAGCGTGGCGGCAGTCGGGTCGTCGATCTGTCGGATGCATCACACCTTTGTCCATCGCTATGGGTGGATCGTCGTCATTCCCGCAGCCAGAGGCACCCCCGAGGTCCGCCGACCCGACGGCAGCCTCTTCACCGTGCAACGGTCCAACCCAGGTCAAGCTGCTGCGGCCTAGAGCCAGCGGCGTGCGAATGGGCGGGATAGCCGGCGATCAAAGGAGCGCTGCTGGCTGACAACCGGGCTTCGAAAAAAATTCTTCGGGTCGGATGTCGATTCGGCTCGGCGCGTTCGTGGAGGAGGCGAGCAGCGCAGAGGGCGCCGCCGACACAAAGGATGACCACGATGACTGCCACGACCTCGACCATCCCGACCACCACCGTCGACAGCTCCGCCAGCACAGTCTCCTCCACCCGCCCGGCTTCACTGCGACGCACCACCCTGGCCTACGGCCTGGGCGCCGCCGGACTGACCACCGCCGCCGCGGCCGCCGTCCACTCGGCTGGTGTCTCGTTCGCCATCGACGGCAAGATGATCCCCCTCGCCGGTTTCGCTCAGATGACCTTCCTCGGCGCCCTGATCGGTGGGGTCCTCCTGGCGGTTCTGAACCGGTGGAGCCACGCTCCTCGACGCCGGTTCATGCAGACCGCCGTCGTGCTGACGGCCGTGTCGTGCGTCCCCTCGGTGGGCATGCCGCCCGAGGTCGCCAGCAAGGTTGCGCTCGTGGCCCTGCACCTGCTCGCCGCGGTCATCATCGTCCCCGCTCTCGCCCGCCACGCCACGCACTGACGACCCCGCGCCCTGCCTGAACGCCTTTGCACGAAGGAGACTCTCACCATGCCGCAATATGTCCTCTCGGTTTGGCACGACCAGCCCTATGACGATCTCGACTTCAACTCTCCCGAAACGCAGCGCATGGTTGCGCAGGTGAGCGACTTCAATGCCTCGCTCGAAAAGGCAGGCGTATGGGTGTTCGGCGCCGGCCTGCGCCCGGCGTCGACCGCAACGGTGGTGCGAGCCGCCGGCGGAAATGTGTCGATGATCGACGGTCCCTACGCCGAGACCAAGGAACAAATGGGTGGCTTCTGGGTCATCGAAGCCCCCGATCTCGATGCGGCGCTCGACTGGGCTGGCAGGGCTGCCGCCGCTTGCGAGGGACCGATCGAAGTCCGACCCACCGAAGGTGCCTGACGAGCTTCCGATGACCGACCCGCTGGCAGACGTCTTCCGCCGCGAAGCCGGCCGCTGCACCGCCACCCTCATCCGCGTCCTCGGCGACATCGATCTCGCCGAGGACGCGGTCGCAGAAGCGTTCGCCATCGCGGCCGAGCAATGGCCGGTAAAAGGGTTGCCCCCCAATCCCGGAGGCTGGATCACGACCACGGCCCGCAACCGGGCCATCGACCGTCTACGACGGGATTCCACCCGCACGGACCGCCACGTGGCGGCCCATCGGCTGAGGGGTGAGGACATGGACCCGGACCAGAACCCAGAACTCGACGATCTCGATGGGTTCGTCGACGTGGTCCCAGATGACCAACTCCGCCTCATGTTTCTCTGCTGCCACCCGGCCTTGGCCGCCGACGCCCAGGTGGCGCTGACCCTTCGTCTGCTCGGCGGCCTTGACACACCGGAAATCGCCCGGGCGTTCCTGATCCCCGAGCCGACGCTGGCGCAGCGCATCGTGCGAGCCAAGCGAAAGCTGCGCGACAACCACGCCCCTTATCGGGTGCCCCGGGCCGCCGAGCTGCCCGACCGGCTGCACGCCGTGCTCACCACGGTGTACCTCATCTACACCGAAGGCCATACTGCCAGCTCTGGCGACACCCTCACCCGGGTGGACCTTTCGCGGGAGGCCATCCGGCTGGGCCGCGTCCTTACGGAACTGATGCCCGACGAGCCCGAAGCCGTCGGCCTGCTCGCGCTCATGGTGCTCACCGAAGCGCGACGCCCGGCCCGAACCGCGATCGACGGATCGATGATCCGCCTCGCGGATCAAGATCGAACCCTGTGGGACGGAGCCTTCATCACAGAAGGCCATGCGCTCGTGCGAGCTTGCCTGCGTCGCAACCAGCCCGGGCCCTTCCAGATCCAGGCCGCCATTGCTGCCGTGCATGCCGATGCCGGAACGGCCAACCAGACCGACTGGTCCCAGATCGTCGCCCTGTACGACCTGCTGGTTGCCCTGAACGCCAACCCGGTGGTGGCGCTCAACCGGGCGATCGCTCTGGCGGAACTGCACGGGCCGGCCGCCGGTCTGGAGGCACTGCAGTCTCTGGATGCCGGGGTGCTTGCGGACTACCAGCCCTATTACGCAGCCCGAGCAGATTTGCTCGCGAGAGCCGGCCAGCCCCACGAGGCCGCGGCCGCCTACGACCGCGCCATCCACCTCAGCGCCAACGCAACCGAGCGCCGGTTCCTCGAAGCGCGGCGTGCCGCCCTGGCAGCGCCCCAGCCCTGAGCCCCATCAGCCCAGGGCCAACTGCGGCAGCCAGGACCACGAACGAAGTCAGCCCTGGCGGGCCTTCCACCTCGGGTTCAGCTTGTTGATGACATAGACCTTGCCGTGACGGCGGACAACAACCGACCCGGCTTGGCGCTTCAGGGATTTGAGCGAGCTTCGAACCTTCACCGTGTCCTCCTTGGTTCGTTGTCTCATGCAACCAACGCGTGACCTCGAGTGTTCCCCTTACGGCCGGTTCGTCCCCCGTCGACGACGATGGCAAGCCCAACGGGACCGCCGTTAGGGTCGCCGCTCATCGCCGCTCGAATCGCCCTCTTGCAGCAGGCATATCGCCTGTTCAACAGTCGACAGATCGAAGAGCTCCTCGGGCTGATGACCGAGGATGTCGAATGGCCGAATGTGGCCGAGCAAAGGGTCCTCCACGGCAAGCAGACGATCCGCCGCTACTGGCTGGACCAGTTCGCGGCCATCAATCCACAGGTCACCCCCACGGGCTTCGTGCCTCGCGATGATGACGTGATCGTGGTTGTCGACCAGGAGATACGTGACCTCGCGAGCCAAGCCGTCCTCCGCCGCGGCACCGTGTACCACCGGTACAGCTTCACCAATGACCTCGTGCGGCGGATGGTGGTCTTCGACGATGAGGACTCCGCACTGGCCCCCGCGTAGCGGGCCGCCTCTCGAGACCCCAACGAGAAGGGACTCCCGGACCGGGTCAATGAGATGATGTCACGCTCATCTTCCCAGTTCGGGAGGCGCCTTTTCGGCCTCATTGAGCTAGCCAATTCTCCGGCCAAGGCGCCGGTGGAGCACGGCCGCTGTGCTCAGTGGCTCACTTGTTGCCGGGAACGATCTGCGCCTGGAAGGCGAAGACGTCACGACTCTCCGGATCGACGAGGGCTTTGAGCCAATGTACGTCGTTGAGGCCGTTGGCGGCGTTGTCGCCAAACGTCTCCACCCGGGTGAAGTTCTGAATGCGCTTGCCGGCCGCATCGAGGAGCGGCTTGTCCACCCGGAAATAGTGCGAGTCGCCGTGGACGTACGCGACCGGACGGCCGAAGGCGATCACTTCGCTACGGAATGCAACGAGGAAGGACTGGTAACCGTCGGGCGTGGGGGGCGTGATGGGCGGGTCGTCCACCTGAGCCAAGGTTTTAGGATCACGCAGCGGGGCACGGGTGCCGTCGCTCTTGTCGAAGCCCGGATCGGCCTGACCAATGATCATCACAGCCGCTGACTGCTCGGCCTTGGCCTTGGCGAACGTCTCCTGGATCCAGGCGATATCCGCTTTGTTGCGCGCCTCGTATTCATTACGGTCGGGCGCCGTATCACAAAGATTGTTGCACGAGTCTTGAATGTTCACGGTGGCATACGTGACACCTTCCACGGTCCAGCGACGATTCTCCACGCAGGGCACGGGCTTGGTCACGGTCGGGCCGGCGGCCGGGCCGCTGACGTAGCCAAGGCAGGAGGGGGTGCTCTGGACTTCCTGCTTCAGCTGCTTCTTGCCTGCCGAGAACGGCGTGCTGAAGAAGACCTGCCGTTCGTGGTCAAGCCGCTCGAGGGAGTTGAAGCCGCCGTTGGACGGCCGGTCGCAGTCGGTCCAGTCGTTGTCACCTGGCGTGAACATGGCTGGCGCTTCCAGCTGATTGAGGTAGGCAAGGCCCTTGACGTAGAGCGCGTTGTCGCAGTTATCCGATGGTGGAGTTCCACCGACACCATTACCGGCCTTGAAGTCGCCATCGTGGACGCTGAATGCCAGATGCTGACTGTTCATATCAGCGATGAGATTGGGGACGCCGGGGTCGGACTGGACCGCGGAGTATGGAAGATCGCCCCAGAGACCGACCGAGTAGTCAAAGTTTTTCTTGTTGGTTGGAGCGTTGTCTGCGTATGCAATCGCGGGGGCGCTGATGGCCGCTGCTACAAGCACCAAACCGATGATAGATCGCCGTACTTTCCGCCGTTCCACTGGATTCCGCCTCTCGTAGGGAGTCACCGGAGAGTCTGGCAACAAGCTCTGCGAAAATCGGTGTCCTCGCGGTAGCCGCAGAATGAACAATTCTGGAACATCTACGCGCAGGGGGCGTTTGTGGTCCGCGTTTTCGCGGCTATCTGACGCAGGCTGAGCAAATGGGCTTCGAGAGTGCCTGGCTCACCGAGCAGATGCTGGGCCGCGTCGCGCATCCCAACCCGCCAGAGTTCCTCGCGTCCTGCCCGTCGCAATCACCGGCCCGCCGGCAGACTGTGCCGCCGGCGTCCAAGAGGTGGCGGAGGCCGGCGCCGAGCGGATCCTCCTGAATCCGGTCTTCTACATCGCCGAGCAGATGGAACGGCTGGCGGCCGAGGTCATCCCCCGAGTCGCCTGATTCGGACGCCGCTCATTCATCGTCGTGCGGCGGACTGATCGCCCAGAAGACATCGACGGGAAGTTGTCCCTCAGGGCCGGGATCGCCGTAGATCTCCCAACGCGCCCCGCTCATGGCATGGCCGTGAGCGGTGCACCAGGCTCGCACAGCGTCATGGGTCTCGCCGATGGTGGTGATCGGGCCGGTGTGGCGCGCCATGGCCGCGAGACCGCCGGGGAGCGTCGATGGGACGACATCGCCGACAGCTTCGAACGGCCGGTTGACCTGGACGCCGACCTCCACATTCGGGCGGTCGTCCTTGTAGAGCATGACGTTGTGGCCGTCCTTGCGCAGGCCCTCGGGGGCGTTGGTGAGCAAGGCCCAGACCTTGTCGAGCATGGGCTTCCAGAGCGAGGCGAACTCGGACCAGTTCGTCGCGGCGGCGACCACTGCCGTCGGTGTCGGGTCGAACGTCGTGAGGCTCACCTCGACCGTCATCGGCGGCAGCGTACGCCCGCGGTCGCGACCCGACGCGCTCGGGCCACCGTCCGGTTGACCCGGGCGCGGGCCGAACACCGTCCACCCATCCAACTCAGAAGTGCTTATCGGCGTCTGTAGTCTCTGGGTCTGCATCGTCACGCACCAGCACGACCTTTGTCCAAGATGGTTCACGGTCCGAGATGCGTTCAGCTGCAGAGGAGATGCAAATGGCTGATGAGATGACAGATGCTTCGAAGCTCATAGACGAAAAGATCGCGCAGCTTGGCGACTGGCGCGGTGAGAAGCTCAGCAAAGTGCGAGCGATCATCAAAGAAGCAGATCCCGATATCGTCGAAGAGTGGAAGTGGGCGAAAGCTACCAGCCCCGGAACGCCGGTCTGGGCCCACAACGGGGGCGTCTGCACTGGTGAGACCTACAAGAATCTGGTGAAGCTGACCTTCTTCAAGGGTGCTTCGCTGAACGATCCCGCAGGTCTCTTCAACTCGAGTCTCGAGGGAAAGGTCAGGCGCGCCATCGACATCAAAGAAGATGACGAGATCAACGAGGACGCCCTGAAGGATCTCATTCGTCAGGCGGTCTCGATGAACGTGAAGAGCAAGAAATGATTCGCTTGAAGATGATCGACAGACGACCGGTGGACCAGGCGAAAAGTCCGGCGACGTGGCACGATCGCGGAGGTGACCGGCAGTCCCCTCTCGGCGCAGCGGCTGCGTGACCTGGCCCTGCTACGCCGGGTTCGCGACCGCATCGACCGGGACTATGCCCAGCCGCTGGACGTCGAAGCGCTCGCCCGCGGCGCGTGCATGTCCGCCGGGCATCTCAGCCGGCAGTTCCGGCTCGCCTACGGCGAGTCCCCGTACGCCTATTTGATGACGCGGCGCATCGAGCGGGCCATGGCGCTGCTGCGTCGCGGCGACCTGAGCGTCACCGACGTTTGCTTCGCGGTCGGCTGCTCGTCGCTGGGTACCTTCAGCACTCGGTTCACCGAGCTGGTGGGTGTGCCGCCCAGCGTCTATCGGCGCGAAGCGGCCCGTGCCACGGTGGGGATCCCGTCCTGCGTGGCGAAACAGGTCAGCAGACCGGTCAGGAATCGAGAAGCGCGGGTCACGGAGCCCCACTTACCTTGACCGCCATGGACATCACCATTCACCAGAGCTTCCTCCCGCACGACGATCCGGAGGCCTCGCTGGCCTTCTATCGCGACACGCTGGGCTTCGAGGTGCGCAACGACGTCGGATATGCCGGGATGCGCTGGATCACGGTCGGCCCCACCGGTCAGCCCGCCACATCGATCGTCCTGCATCCGCCGGCGGCCGACCCGGGCATCACGGACGACGAGCGCCGGACCATCGCCGAGATGATGGCCAAGGGCACCTACGGCATCATCGTCCTGGCCACCAAGGACCTCGACAACACCTTCGAACGGCTGCAGGCCAGCGATGCCGAGGTCGTCCAAGAGCCGATCGAGCAGCCGTACGGGATTCGCGACTGTGCCTTCCGTGATCCGGCCGGCAACCTGATCCGCATCCAGGAGCTGCGCTGAGCGGTCCGCCGATCCCAGCCACCAACATGGCGATCCCACCCCTGACATGGCGACCCCAGCCACGAACATGGATTGACCACACCGCGACCGCTGATGCCTCGCCGCGGTCAGGATGCATGGAGACAGGATGAACACGGCGATGAGAACGGACACGCA